>JAJNDL010000111.1 GCA_021156385.1 Moraxellaceae bacterium
GTGGCCGTGCCCGCGGCGCGGCGTCTCACGGGACGACATCATGCTGCGACTCATCCTGCGGCTGCAGGCGCTCTACTACTTCCTGACCGGCCTCTGGCCGTTGCTGCACCTGGCGAGCTTCGAGGCCATGGCCGGGCCCATTGCGGACGACTGGCTCGCGCACGCCGTCGGCCTGCTGGGGCTGGTGATCGCCACCGCGCTCTGGCTGGGCACGCGGCACCGCCAGGTGCCCCCGGACAAGGCCATCGTCGCGCTCGGCGCGCTCTCGGCCCTGGCCATCGCCGCCATCGAGCTGTTTTACGGGTTGAGCGGGCGGCTCTCCGGCCTCTATCTCGCGGACGCAGCCTTCGAGATCGCGCTGGTGATCGCGATGGGGCTGGCGCTCACCATCGGCTGGTCGCGCCAGCGCCCGGGTTTCTGAAGCACCCGGCAGCACGTCGCGGCATGGCCTGCGCCGCCGGGGGGATGCGCCGTGGTGGCGGGCGGAGCGGCAGGGCACGGGCCAGCGCTGCCGCTCCGCCCGCTTTTCCGCTGCCCCGGCAACAGGCCGTCAGCGTTGCGCCAGCCAGCGCGCGAAATGCGCGTGCTCGGTGCGCAGCATCCAGCGGTTGAGGTCGCGCGGCATGATTTTCAGCTCCTCGAAGCGCGGCGTGCGCTGTCGCGGCAGGGGTTCGAACTCCGGTGTCATGGTGAATTCGCGCAGGCCGGCCTGGGCCGTGGCCTGCCAGCACAGCGCCCACCAGCGCTGGTGGGCGAGCAGCGCCGCGGCATGCTCGGGGGCGGCGGGATGCGCCACCTGCGTGCCCTGCGCATTGCCGATGCGCGCATGCAGGTGGCGGACGCGCGGCGCGATTTCTTCCAGCACTTCCTGCTCGCTGTCGACGAGGCGCTCGCAGACCACGCACCAGTGGCTGAAGTCGCCGGTCAGGTGCAGCTCCGGCAGCGCGCGCACGAGTTCGCGCGTGATCCAGGGCGTGAACAGGCTGCGGCCGCGGCAGGTCTCGAAGCTGATCGGGATGCCGAGCTGGCGCGCGCGCTCGATGAGCAGGCCGAGGAAATCGCGCGACTGCGCCAGCGGCCAGGCATCGCAGCCGGCGAGGCAGTTGATGCGCAGCGGCGCCAGCTCGGCGGCGACTTCGAGCTGGCGGATGAAATCGTCGTGGTGCTGCGCCGGCGTGGCGCGGCGGTCGGGCAGGCGGCCGCCGCCCGTGGCGATCTCGGCGATGAAATCGCAGTCGAAGTCGGCGAGCGCGTCGCGCAGGGACTGGCGGGTGGACGGGTCGAGCGGCACGTCGGCCTCGAGGCCGTCGTAGCCGTCGGCACGCGCCTCGGCGGCGAATTCGGTATAGCTGGTGTCGAGTCCGTGGCAGGCGCGAAAGAATCGTAGTTGCATGCTGCCGTCCTCCGTATCGTGGCCTGTAGCCGCGCGCCTGCCGTGGCGGAAGCGCGGCGGGCGAATCGGGAAGGAGGTGACGCGCTGCGGCGTCACTTCATCCGGGATTCTTGCCGGCAATGCGGCGGACGGGAATCGGTCGGCGGTATCAACGCGGCGCGCGGGGCGCCGGCCCGTGCAGTTGGTACCGGGCAGGATTACAGATGCGGCGCGAGCAGTTATGCTCGGCCCGGAACGAAGACAACAACACGGCGCGCCTTGACGCGCCGGACAGGGAGCAGGGCATGGGGGTGCTGCTGGCGCAGCTGCCGGCCGCGGCAGCGGCGTTCGTGATGTGGGGTGCCTGGGCGTACTGGATCAACCGCGCGCACGGACATTTCGCCGGTCTCGTGGCCGGCGTCGCGCAGGGCGCGGCCAGCTTCACCATCACGCTGATCATGGCGGCGGCGGTCACCGCGCTGTCGCGGCGCCTGGCCGGCCGGCGCGGGCAGTTCCTGCTGCCGCCCTTCCTCACCGTCGGCTGCACCACCTCCGCGCTCTACACGCTGCACCATCTCGCCGGCACGCCGAACATCCTCGCCACCATTGCGACGCCGTCCTCGGTCGCGCTCGCCTATTGCCTCTGGCTCAACTTCCGCCTGTCGCGCCCGACGGCGGCCGCTGCGCTTTCCGCTCCGGGAGAATCCCATGGACACCGCTGATCCGCTCGCCAACCGCCGCCCGCTCAAGACCCGCAGCCATGGCCTCGCCATCGCCGCGGCACGCTGGCTGACGCAGCGCAACATCTCGCCCAACCAGATCTCGATGCTGAGCATCCTGTTCGCAGCCATCGCCGGTGCCGCCTTCGCGTGGCGGCCGCAGCTCGGCGGCGGCGCGGAAGCCGTGGCGCTGCTCGTGGCCGCCTTCGGCATCCAGCTGCGCCTGCTCTGCAACCTGCTCGACGGCATGGTGGCGGTGGAGGGCGGCAAGAAGACGCCGGCCGGCGAGCTCTTCAACGACATGCCGGACCGCCTCGCCGACGTCTTCATCATTCTCGGCGCCGGCTACTCGGCACCGGGCCTGCCGGTCGTGGAGCTGCTCGGCTGGTGGGCGGTGGTGCTGGCGGTGCTCACCGCCTACGTGCGCGTGCTCGGCGTGTCCGTCGGCGCCGGCGCGGATTTCCGCGGCCCCATGGCCAAGCAGCACCGCATGGCGCTGCTCACCGTGACGGCGCTGCTCTCGCTGGCCGAGCCGACGTTCATGCTCGACGGCCAGCTCATGGCGGTCGGCCTGGCCATCATGGTCGCCGGCTGCGTGGTGACGCTGTACCGGCGCACGCTGCGCATCTACCGCTGCCTGCAGCCCGCGGCCTGAGCGCCGTACCGACTTTCGAACACAAGGGATTTGACATGCTGCTCGACCAGATTCCGTCGAACACCGAGATCGCCATGCTCTGCGTCGGCGTGCTGCTGGCGATCGCCTCCACCGTCTGCTTCCTGCTCGAGAGGATGCAGCCGGAAAAGGACCGCACCGAGCTGCGCCAGCGCATCAACTCCTGGTGGCTGATGGTGGCCATCGTGTTCACCGCGCTGCTCATCGGCAAGACCGCCGCGGTGGCGTTCTTCGCCTTCCTGAGCTTCCTCGCGCTCAAGGAATTCTTCTCCATCGTGCCGATCCGGCAGACCGACCGGCGCGTGATCCTGTGGCTCTACCTCGCCATCCCGCTCCACTACTGGCTGGTGCACATCGAGTGGTACGGCACCTTCATCATCTTCATCCCGGTCTATCTCTTCCTCTTCATTCCTTTCCGCATGCTGCTGCTCGGCGAGACGAAAGGCTTCATCCGTTCCGCCGCGACCTACCACTGGGCGGCGATGACGACGATCTTCTCGATGAGCCACATCGCCTACCTGCTGGTGCTGCCGGCGTGGGTGAATCCGGCGGGCGGGCCGGTCGGACTCGTGCTCTATCTCGTCTTCCTCACGCAGTTCAACGATGTCGCGCAGTACATCTGGGGCAAGACGCTGGGCCGCCACAAGATCGTGCCGAAGATCAGCCCCAACAAGACCTGGCAGGGCTTCGTCGGCGGTGTCGCCACCACGGTGGCGGCAGGCGCCTTGCTCGCGCCGCACCTCACGCCGCTCAGCACGCAGGAGGGCCTGCTCGCCGGCCTTCTGATCGGCTTCGCCGGTTTCATCGGCGACCTCACCATCTCCGCGGTGAAGCGCGACCTCAACATCAAGGACACCGGCGCGTTGATTCCCGGCCACGGCGGCATCCTCGACCGCATCGACAGCCTGACCTACACGGCGCCGCTGTTCTTCCACTTCATCTACTACCTGAAGTACTGAGATGGTCGCGAAGTTCCTCAAGCTGCTGTTCTTCGGGCTGATCGTGCGGCCCGTGGTGCTGGTCGTGCTCGGGCTCAACGTGGTGAACCGCCACAAGCTGCCGCTGCGCGGCCCGGCCATCATCGCCGCGAACCACAACAGCCATCTCGACACCATGGTGCTGATGTCGCTCATGCCGCTGCGCCTGCTGCCGAAGGTGCGCCCGGTGGCGGCGGCCGACTACTTCCTCAGCAACGGCCTGCTGGCGTGGTTCTCGCTCAACGTGATCGGCATCATCCCGCTGACGCGCACGCCGGGCGCGGACAAGGCGCAGCTCTTTGCCGGCTGCCACGAGGCGCTGGCGGCCGGGCACATCCTCATCCTCTTTCCCGAAGGCAGCCGCGGCGAGCCGGAGAAGATGCAGCCGCTGAAAAAGGGTCTGTTCCATCTCGCGCAGCCCTATCCGGGCCTGCGCATCGTGCCGGTGGTGATGCACGGCCTCGGCAAGGCCATGCCCAAGGGCGATCCCGTGCTGGTGCCGTTCAACTGCGACGTGGTGGCGGGCGACGACGTGCCGGCAACCGGCGACGCCGACGCTTTCATCGCGCGCCTGGGTCAGGCATTCGCGCAGCAGTTGCAGCTCTGCCTCACGCGCACGCAGCTGGACGACGAGCCGCTGCCCTGAGCGTGACGCAGGTGCGGGAACACGTGCTTCAGCGGTTGGGCCGGGCCTCGTGTTTTCGGCGTCGCGCTGCTGGCTGCGCCGCGGTTTCGGGGCGGTGTGATGCCGGCTGCGTCGCCCACCACTCCCGGTACGGCGTGTTGTGCACGAGGTGGCGGTTGTAGTCCGGCGCGCCGTCGTTCCACCATGCGGGGCCGCGTTCGCCGAGCGCGACTTTCGCCGCCTGCACATCGGCGCGCGCGGCGCGCAGGGCGGCGGCGTCATCGTCCGCCAGGGCCTGGCGCACGGCGCGGCGCGCCCGCATCAGCGCCTTCACGAGGTGCTCGCGCTCGGTCGGCGGCAGTGACGGATCGCTGCAGCGCCACAGGCGGCCGCGCACCACGAAGTAACGGCCGTCGGGCGTCACGGGATATTGCATGGGGTCACTCCTGCTGCTTGTATCGCGGCATGTCCCGGGCGCCAGTGCCGCCCTTCCGGAGATCCTGCAAATGAAGCCCATCTTTCTTGTCCTTGCCGTGTTTTTTGCCGCAGGCAATGTCGCTTCCGCCGGCGAGCTGAGCCCGGCGGGCAGGGCCGAGGTCGCGCATCTCTTCGCGCACCTGCAGCAGTCCGGCTGCCAGTTCAACCGCAACGGCAGCTGGTACGCGGCCGGCGAGGCCGTCGCGCACCTGCAGAAGAAGTTCGACTACCTGCAGAAAAAGAAGCTGGTGGCCTCGGCCGAGGACTTCATCGCGCGCGCCGCCAGCGAAAGCAGCGTGAGCGGCAAGCCGTACCTCGTGAAATGCGGTGCGACGGCGGCCGTGCCGAGCGGCGCCTGGTTCCGCGCGGCACTCGAAAAATACCGGCAAGCGGCACGCTGACATGCCGGCGATCCTGCGCGACGGCCTGGCCTGGGCAGGGGCCTTCGCCCTGCTCGCCGGCATCGTTTTCGGGCTCTTCGTCGTCGTGGCGATGCCCTTCGAACTCGTGCCCAAGCACGCGGCGGAATCGTGGCCGGCCCGGCCCTGGCGCATCACCGAGTCCTATGTCGACGCGGAGCGCGGCAGCCGTGGCCGCTACTACCGGCCGGTGATCTGCGGCGTGTATGCGGACTCGCCGCAGCGGGTCTGCGCGACACGCATCCGCTATGGCGGCTTCCGCTT
>JAJNDL010000112.1 GCA_021156385.1 Moraxellaceae bacterium
CCCCCGGCAGGCACCCAGCCGGCCGGCAGCAACCCGAGCGTCGCTGCCTTCCACCACCCCGACACGCTGCAGTGGACCGACGTGCCGCCCAACCTGCCGCGGGGCGCGCGACTCGCCATCCTGAGCGGCGATCCCTTCCAGCGCGGCCCCTTCGTCATCCGCCTGCAGGTGCCGGCCGGCTACACGCTGCCGCCGCACTGGCACAGCATGGTCGAGAACGTGACGGTGCTGTCCGGCTCGCTCCATCTCGGCATGGGCGATGTGCTGGACGTGGGCGCCGCGCGGGAGTTGCCGGCCGGCGGCTTCCACTCCATCAGCGCGCGCGTCCATCACTTCGCGTTCAGCCCCAGCGGCGCCGTGGTGCAAATCCACGGCGAGGGGCCGTTCGACATCCAGTACGTGAACCCCTCCGACAACCCCGATCCGGACGTCATCCGCTAGAGGCGGCGAGTGCCGGGGCAGACGCCGGGCGCGGGCTCAGCCCGCCATCCGCTCCCGGATGACCTGCTGCACGACGTCCATCTCGAGCTGGTTGAAGCGCCGGATCTCGCCTTCGGCATGCTTCTCCAAGAAGCCGCGCACCAGCGGGATGTTCACGTCCACCTCCCAGTCGAAGTTGGCGAGGATGCGGCTGCCCTCTTGCGTGAGCTTCGCCGTCACGCGGAACTCCGCCGGCAGGTTCATCTTCGTGCGCGCGCGGCAGGTCAGCGTGTCGAGGTCCCACTCCTCGTCGCGCCAGACCTTGAAGGCGTCCCTGAGCAGCCTCCTGGCGATGTCAGGAATGTCGACGTCCATGTTCACCTCGCGCCGCATCACGTAGCGGTTGCCGCTGCGCGTCGACTCAAGGATCTTCAGGTTGAAGCCCGGCGCCTTGCGGGCGACCTCCTCCTGGAACGCCGGCGTGCCGACCGATTCGCGGGTTTCCTCCAGCGTGCCGCCTTCCAGGTAGTGCTTGACGTTGAAGCGATGGGTCATGGTCTGTCCTTGTTGTTTTCGGCGCGGTTCGCCGCGCCGTGCATCACTTCGATCGGCCGCTGTTAGCGTACGCCGTCGACCGCGCCGTACGTCGAAACCATCACGATGTCCGGGATCACCGACTGGTATTCGACATGGGCCTCGTGCTCGACCGTGCGCCACGGCCGGCCCTCCTGCAGCTTCATCCAGGTGCGGTACTCGGGGGCGCCCGGGAACAGGATGTTGTCCGCCACCACCACGGCGCCGCGGCGCAGCCAGCCCATCTGCAGGATGAGCTGCAGGTCGGGCAGGTAGGCTTCCTTGGCGTGGTCGATGAACACGAAATCGAGCGCGCCCGCGCAAAAGCCGTGCGCGTTGCGCAGCGTCTCGACGGTATTTCCGCCGTCGCCCAGCGTGCCGACGACCACGGTGACGCGGTCCGCCACGCCGGCATGCTCGAGAATGCGCCGCGCGATCGCCGCGTTGTCGGCGTTGAATTCGATGGAGACGATGCGCGCGGCCGGCGCCGCCTGTGCCATGCGCAGCGCGCTGTAGCCGCAGTAGGTGCCGAGCTCGAGCACGCGCGCCGGGCGGGCGGCGGCGAGCGCGGCGTCGAGGATGCGGCCCTTCTCGTCGCCGACGTTGATCAGGAAGCTCTCGTTGTAGCCGTACTCGTCGATCACGCGGATGACGTCCGCGCTGTCGCCGCGGCGCGCGTGCGCCACCACGTACTCCGCGAGCCGAGCCTCGCGGCCGTCGCCCACCTGCCATTCCGTGGTGAGCCGCCTGATGCCGAACATCAGGCGCCAGAATGACCAGCGCAGGAAGGGAATCCTGCGCCAGCGCGCTGCCACTGCTTCATTACCTGCCATGGGTGTCTGTCTCCTGGTTGGGGCCGTCTGCATCGCGCCGCCATTATGGCGAGGCCGGATGTCACGGCACAGCCGCAGGTCATGCCGGGGCCGCGGGTCGCGCGGCGGCGCCGGCCTGTGCGCAGCTGCTGCCGCGCCACTGCCGGGCGCAGACGCTACAGCAGCGTCTGCAGGCGGCCGAGGAATTCCGCGCTCTTGATCGGCTTGGCGATGTAGTCGTCGCAGCCCGTGGCCAGGATGCGTTCGCGGTCGCCCTTCATGGCGAGCGCGGTCAGCGCCACGATCTTGATGTGCTGCGTGCCGGTGTCGGCCTTCAGGAGGCGCGTCGCCTCCAGGCCATCCATGCCGGGCAGCTGGATGTCCATCAGGATCAGGTCCGGCAGCCGTTGCCGGGCCAGCTCGATGCCGGCCTCCGCGGTCTCCGCCTTCAGCACTTCGTAGCCGGCGCTGTTCAGCATCAGCTGCACGAGCTTCATGTTGGTGACGTTGTCTTCGATCACCAGGATCTTCTTGGACGCACTCATCTTGTTCTCTGGCGTGGCCGGCGGCATCTCGGTCGGGCCTGCCGGCAGGTCTCGGGATTGCCCCCCGGGGTGACAACAGGCGCGGACGGCGCCGGGACGCCGTTGTCCCGGTGGCTCCTGCCGCGCGCTACACGTTGTCGGTTGCTTTCATGGGTGCCTCAAGGCCGGGAATCTCCGCCGGCATCGTTGCCGGCATGCGCGCCGGTTCCGGCGCCGTGCCCTCCGCCGGCTGCAGCAGCGGAAACCACACGGTGAACACCGAGCCCTTGCCGGGCCGGCTCTGCATCGCGAGATAGCCGTGGTGCAGCTCCACCAGGCGCTTCACCATGGCGAGGCCGAGGCCGGTGCCGCCGTACTGGCGCGACAGCGAGCTGTCGAGCTGCACGAAGGGCTGGAAGAGCCGGGCATGGTCGGCCGGATCGATGCCGATGCCGGTATCGCTGACGCGGATCTCGAGGAAGTGCGACACCGCCGCCGGCTGCGCGGCGAGCGGCACGCGGCCGCGACAGCCTTCCGGCACGGCGCGCGAGACATGGTGCGCGACCAGCTCCACGCGGCCGCCCTCGGGCGTGAACTTCTCGGCGTTGGAGAGCAGGTTGAAGAGGATCTGGCGCAGGTAGCGCGGATCGATCCAGAGGCTGCCCACCATGCCGGCGCGGATGTCGACGGTGATGTTGCGCCGCGCCGCACGCTCGCGGATCACGGCGAGGCTGTCCTGCAGCAGCGGCCCTACCTCCACCGCTTCCGGCACGAGCTCGATGCGGCCGGCCTCGATCTTGGAGAGGTCGAGCACGTCGTTGATCAGCGCCAGCAGGTGCTCGCCGCTGGCGAGGATGTCGCCGAGGTATTCGCGCTGCTCGGCCGTCAGCTCGCCGGTCATGCCGTTGGCCATGGCGTCGGCAAAGCCGATGATGGCGTTCAGCGGCGTGCGCAGCTCGTGCGACATGGTGGCCATGAACTGCGACTTGAGCTGGTTGGCCTCTTCCAGGTCGCGGTTCTTGCGGTTGAGCTCCACGGTGCGCTGCCGCAGGTCGACGGCCTGCCGCTGCAGGCGGCGGTTCATGTAGAAGAGCTCGGCGAACACGCGCAGCTTGGCGCGCAGGATCTCGGGCAGCACGGGCGAATAGACGATGTCGACGGCGCCGAGCTCGTAGCCCTGCAGGCGCTGCCGATCGCCTTCCGCCTCCGCCGTGATGAAGATGATGGGCAGGTGCGCCGAGCGCGGCCGGCCGTGGATGAGGCTCGCCGTCTCGAAGCCGTCCATGCCCGGCATGTTGATGTCGAGCAGGACCACCGCGAAATCGCGCTGCAGCAGGAGCCGCAAGGCTTCGCGGCCGGAGGTGGCGGTCGCCACCTCCAGGCCCATCCCCTCCACTACCGCGGCCAGCGACTGCAGCATGGCGGCGTTGTCGTCGACGATCAGCACGCTGGCCGGCTCGTTGTTGAAGACAATGGGCGGCCGCATGCCGTCGTTGCGCAGAACCGGTACTTCCTGGTGGTTCTCCATGAGGTGCTCCTCGCACGGGCCGCCGCGCCGGCGGCCCCGACCTGTCGGTGCTTGCGGATACGGTTCAGTTCTCGGTCATGCAGGAGTGGTGCAGCCACACGCGCATCAGCGACAGCAGCTGGTCGGTGTCGACCGGCTTGCTGACGTAGTCCGAGGCGCCGGCCTCGAGGCACTTGTCGCGGTCGCCCTTCATGGCCTTGGCGGTGAGCGCGATGATGGGCAGCGACTCGAATTCCCAGCGCCGGCGGATGTGGCGCATGGCGGTGAGGCCATCCATCTCCGGCATCATGATGTCCATCAGCACGATGTCGGTGTCGGGGTGCGCATCCAGCATGGCGAGCGCGGCCTTGCCGTTCTCCGCCGAGACCACGTCCATCTGGTGGCGCTCCAGCACCGAGGTCAGCGCGAACACGTTGCGGATGTCGTCGTCGACGATCAGCACCTTGCGCCCGACCAGGCTGTCGGCCTCCACGTACAGCGCCTCCAGCATGGCGCGCTGCTCCTCCGGCAGGGCGGCGACGACGCGGTGCAGGAAGAGCGCGGTCTCGTCGAGCAGGCGGTCGGAGGATTTCACGCTCTTGATGGTGCCCTTGCTGGCCAGCGCATTGATGCGCTCCAGCTCCTCCTTGGGCAGGTCGCTGGTGCCGTAGATCACGATGGGGATGTCGCGCAGGCCCTCGCGCTGCTGGATGGTCTCGATCAGGTCGACACCGCGCATGTCCGGCAGGTTGAGCTCCATCACGACGCAGTCGTAGTGCCGGTTACTGAGCTCGGCGAGCGCGGCCCGCGCCGTCTCCACCTTGTGGATGTGCACGTCGGTGCTGCCGATCAGGCCCTCGATGAGCTGGCGCTGCGCTTCGCTGCTGTCGACCACGAGCAGCTCGCGCACGTCCTGCTCGGTGAACTTCTTCACGTCGGTGAGGATCTTCTGGATGGCTTCGGCCGTCACCGGCTTCACGAGGTAGGCGAAGGCGCCATAACGCAGGCCGCGCGCACGGTTGTCCTCGCCGGAGATGATGTCGACGGGGATGTGCCGCGTTTCCGGATCGCGCTTCAGGCGCTCCAGCACGACCCAGCCGTCCATGTCGGGCAGCGTGAGGTCCAGCGTGATGGCGGTGGGCGGCGTGGTCTTCACCCAGTGCAGGGCCTCTTCGCCGGTGCCCGCGATGATGCCCTTGAAGCCCTTCTGGCGCGCCGCGGTGAGCAGGATGCCGGCGAAGTGCAGGTCGTCCTCGACGATGAGCAACGTGGGGTCGCCGGGCTGGATGTCGTCGCGGTCGTCGTGCGGCACCGCTGCGACATCGGCGACCAGGCTGGCGCGATCGTCCAGCGCTGGTGACGCCAGCCAGCGCGGATCGGCCTTGGCCAGCTCGGCGCGCAGCAGTTCCTTGCGCGGCGCACGGCCGGCCTCGGGATCGCCGCGGCGCGATACGTCGCCCGCCTGCAGCAGGGCGGCCAGCGGCAGGTACAGCACGAAGGTGGAGCCGCGGCCGGGCGCGCTTTCCACGAGGCGCAGCTCGCCGCCCAGCAGGCGCGAGATCTCGCGGCTGATGGAGAGGCCAAGGCCGGTGCCGCCGAACTTGCGGTTGATGGAGCCGTCGGCCTGCTGGAAGGCCTCGAAGATGATCATCTGCTTGTCGGCGGGAATGCCGATGCCGGTGACGGGATGGTCGACGCTCCAGCCGGAATACGCCGGCTCCATGCGCACCGCGACGCCGCCTTTCTCGGTGAACTTGAAGGCGTTGGAGAGCAGGTTCTTCAGCACCTGCTGCAGGCGCTTCTCGTCGGTGTGCAGCGAGGCCGGCAGACGGCTGTCGAGCTCGACGCTGAAGTCCAGGTTGCGGCTGTCGGCGATGGGCCGGAAGGTGCGCTCGACCTGGTCGCAGATCTGCCGGAAGGCCAGGTTGGAGGTCTCCAGCGTCACCGTGCCGGATTCGATCTTGGACAGGTCGAGGATCTCGTTGATCAGCGAGAGCAGGTCCTTGCCGGCGCCCTGGATGGTGCGCGCGAACTCGACCTGCTCCGGCGTCAGGTTGTGGTGCGAGTTCTCGGCCAGCTGCTGGGCCAGGATGAGCAGGCTGTTGAGCGGCGTGCGCAGCTCGTGCGACATGTTGGAGAGGAACTCCGACTTGTAGCGCGAGGTGAGCGCGAGCTGCTCGGCCTTGTCCTCCAGCGCCATCTTGGCGGCTTCGACCTCGCGCTTCTTGCGCTCCACCTCGACCTTCTGTTCTTCCAGCAGGCGGGCTTTCTGCTCCAGCTCCTCGTTGGTCTGGCGCAGCTCCTCCTTCTGCGAGCCGAGTTCGGTGGCCAGCGACTGCGACTGCTTGAGCAGCGCCTCCGTGCGCATGTTGGCCTCGATGGTATTCAACACGATCCCGATGGATTCGGCGAGCTGGTCGAGGAAGGTCTGGTGGATGGGGCTGAAGGGCGTGAAGGAGGCGATCTCCACCACGGCTTTCACCTTGCCTTCGAAGACGATGGGCAGGTCGATGATGTTGAGCGGGCGCGCGGCGCCGAGGCCGGAGCTGATCTGCACGTAATCGCCCGGCACGTTGGTGAGCAGGATG
>JAJNDL010000113.1 GCA_021156385.1 Moraxellaceae bacterium
TGGCCGGCCTGGTGGAAGCCGTGGCACATGCCGCAGTTCGAGGTGATCTTCTGCGTGGCCGGATGGTTGCCGGCGTGGCAGCTGCGGCAGCCCTCGATCTTCGGCATCAGCACGTCGCGTGCATGCCCGGATTTCGGGGCGGCATGGCAGGTGGCGCAGTCCACCATGTCGTGCTTGCCGTGCGTGAATTTCGCCTTGGCCATCCACGGCGTGGCGGGCAGCACCGGCGACACCTTCCAGGCGGGTGCCGCTGCCGGCGTCTCGATGCGCTGGATGTCGTGGCAGGTGAAGCAGGTGGTGCGCTCGAAGATCTCCGTGGCGGCGGCCTGTACCTGTGCCTCCACGTCCATGCTGCCGCCGAGGCGGCGCACCGGCGTCGCCGGCTTGCCGGGCGGGGCGCGCGTGCCGGCGGCGGCCGGCGGCGGGTTCAGCACGATATTGTTCACGGCGAGGTAGCTGTAGAACTCGCGCATGGTGTTGATGACGTCGTCGACGTTGCCGTGCGGCACCTGGCGCTCGGGCGCGGCCAGCTCGAAGCGCAGCTCGTGGCAGGACTGGCAGTGCTGCTTCATGGTCACCGGACGGAAGCGCACGCCGGTGCCGTCGGGGATGTGGCAGCTCGCGCACTCCATCTTCTCGACACCCTGCGGGCCTTTCACGCCGCGCGGGTCGAGATGGACATCGTGCGGGAACTTGAGGCCGCGCTTCTCCACCAGCTGCGCCGTGTCGGAGAGGCGGACGCGCGAGGTGTCCGGCTTGCCGGTCGCGCCATTGAGGCCGGTGACGAGCCCGACGCGGAACTGCGGATGTTGCTGCGCGAAATCGGTGGCGTTGCCGGTCTTGGTCGAAGAAAGATGCTTCTTGATGTCGCCGTGGCAGGCGCTGCAGTCGCCCATGAAGTAGTGGTCGATCTGCGTGCGCAGGGCCTGCTCGCCCTTGTGGTCGCGGTGGCAGCTGGCGCAGCGCACGTCGGAAAGGCCCGGCACCTTGCCGGATTCCTTGCTGACGTGGTCGCCGAGGTTCTGGTGGCAGGCCCGGCAGTCCTTGTCCTGCACGCGCGTGAAGGAGTCGCTGTGACAAGCCTGGCAGTCGTGCGCGAAGGGCTGGTGGCCGGCCGCGAGCTGGCCGGGATTCCACGACACCTGCGCCAGGCGGCCGGCGTTCTCCTGCAGGTCGCTGAGGAAGCGCGCGTCCCGCGAGGCCGGTTTCGCCGCCGGGGCGCCGCCGAAGAAGTCCGCGGTCGGCAGCGCCAGGAAGAAGAGCAGGATGCCGGCAAAGAGCAGCCAGGACAGCGCGCGCTTCGACACGGGCGAGCGCCGCGCCTGCTCGTAGATGTCCTGCGCGGAGATGCTGGCCTTGCCGGGCAGCGGCTGCACCAGCTCGACGGTGAGGGCGAGGTCGGCCTCGTGGTGCGGCTCGGTGACATCGACCTGGAAGGGCCCGATGCGCACCGACATGCCGGGGCGCAGGCTCTGCGGCCGGTGCACGCCGGTGATGCTGGCATCGGTGAACTGCTCGAAGGCCTCGTAGAGCTGGGCGCCGTGGCGGCTGAAGAAGATGGTGCGGGCATGCAGCGGCACGCGCGGGTCGGCGAGGCGCAGCTCGCACTCGGCACCGCGGCCGATGCGCACCTGTTCCGCATTGATCTCGCGGCTGGAGCGCATCGGATTGCCTTTCGGCGAGCGCGTGATGGTGGTGACGATGACTTTCATGCGCGCATCACCAGAAGTAGAAGACGGAGACGATGTGCGCGGTGAGCGCCGCCAGGAGGCCGATGGCCAGCGGCACGTGCAGCAGCAGCCAGATGTCCAGCCAGGCCTTGTGGCGCATGTAGCTGCGCAGGCGGTTCAGGCGCGACAGTTTCTGCAGCTGCAGGCGGTAGAGCTCGGCGTTGATGCGTGCCTGCTCCTCGGTCATGTCGGGGATGCCGCCGCCGAGCAGGGCGGTGAGGGCGGCGGTACGGCAGCGCGGGTTGCGACCGCGGAACTGCTGCCAGAAGCCGGTGAAGAGCGGATTGTCGAGCGACGCCACCAGGGCCTGGTTGACGTGGTCCTGGTGGTTCATGGCGAGGCCGCGGCAATCGTTGTCGATGGCGGTGATGGCAAGCAGGTGCTGCTCCAGCGTCTCGCCCTGCAGCGCGGTGTTCATGCGGGCCGGATTGCGCAGGTAGAAGTACAGGCCCCAGAAGCCGCTGGCGACCACCGCCAGGGTGAGGACGTAGGCCAGGGTGTGCACGTTCCAGCCGAACTCGAAGCCGGTGTGCAGCGTGGCGATGACCACGAGGGCGGCGCCGAGGTAGACGTGTGCGGAGAGCCAGCCCTTGAGCGTGCCCAGGGTGGAGCCGTAGGCGCGCTTGCGCAGGCCGTAGGCGGTCAGCCAGAGGATGAGCAGGGCGCCGAGGGTGCCGAGGGTGTAGCCCAGCCAGGTGCCGCCGTTCGGGCCGAGGGGCGGTTCATGGACGAGGTAGGCCACCAGGGCCAGCAGCATCAGCACCAGGGCCATTTTGAGGTAGAGGCGGCGGCGATAGGACAGGAGCGTCGACTGCTTCATGAAGTGTTATCGGCCTCTGCGGGCTCGCTTGTCGGGTTTGGCCGGACGTTCGCCACGTCGTCATGGGCGCGCAAGGCTGGCGCCAAAAGCGGCAGGGGGCAGGAGGCGATTCCTTGACCTCAAGCAGCTTCGGTGATTCTCGCCGAGCAGCAGGGATTGCGCCAGCAAATTGGTACGACCGTGTCCGGGATTTCATGCACATGCCCGGGCCCGCGGGCCGGAGCGTCCGTACCGGCCGCCGCTGCGCCACGTCCGTGGTCGCTGTGGCGGCCGGCGGGTCGGCAGGGTCGAGCATGGAAAGGAATTGTGGAGACAGTGTGGAGGCGGTGCCGGCGTGACGGGTGGGTGGCGTTGGTACCGGCGGGATGCGGCAGAAGGCAGAAAAGAAAAAAGCCCCTCCACGGGGCTTTTTCTTTCAGGGGTGTCATCACGACAGGGTTTGTTGTTGTTGTTTTGGCCCGGTGAATAATTCCGTAACGGTGATGTTTCCGGAAGTTCAAATCGCGCAAGCGTCTGTGAGATTTTTGCCCGCATGCCTAAGCCGCAAGTATGAAAAAGTACCCGGAAGGCCAAAATTTTCACGCCGTGGCCGGCTGGAAGTCTGAGGCCGGCCCCGTGGCTGGCCGCAATGCCGAAAAAGCATGAGCTATGCTTGTTTTTTCCGCAGTGCCCGGAAGCCGCCCCTTCCACTGTCGACGACTGTCGCCGCCCTCCTGCCAGGGACTCCACCCGCGGTCCGGAGCCGGCCGGGCAGTCAGGTAGCCGGAATATGGATGTCCGACCGCACGACTTCAGCATTTCCTGCGTGGTACCCGTCCACAACGAGGCTGCCAACATCCCGGCCTTCATTCCGGCCCTGCATGCCGCGCTGGCGGGCCTCAGCCGCCGCTTCGAGATCATCGCCGTCAACGACGGCAGCACGGACGGCAGCGGCACGCTGCTGCGCGAGCTGGCGTCGCGCTACGGCCTCTGCCTCATCGATTTCTCGCGCAACTTCGGCAAGGAGGCGGCGCTGACGGCGGGCATCGATTGCGCGCGCGGCGACGTCGTCATCCTCATCGACGCCGACTTCCAGCATCCGCTGGAACTGCTGCCGGTGATGATCGGGAAGTGGCGCGAGGGCCACGACATGGTCTATGGCCTGCGCAACGGCCGCGACGGCGAGTCCTGGCTGCGCCGCCACGCCACGGCGTTCTTCTACTACCTGATCAACCGCGGCTCCAGCGTCGACATTCCCATGAATGCCGGCGACTTCCGCCTCATGGACCGTTGCGTCGTGGAGGCGCTGAAGGCGCTGCCGGAGCGCACCCGCTTCATGAAGGGCCTGTATGCCTGGGTCGGCTTCGACAGCGTCGCCGTGCCTTTCCACGTGCAGGAGCGCCAGGGTGGCACCTCGTCCTTCGGCCTCGCGTCGCTGACGCGGCTGGCGCTCACCGGCCTCTTCTCTTTCTCCGACCTGCCGCTGCGCATCTGGAGCACGCTGGGCTTCCTGGTTGCCTTCGGCGCGCTGCTGCACGGCCTCTGGCTGCTCGAGGAGGTCTGGCTGGACGGCGTGAAGGTGCCGGGCTGGGCCACGCTGGCGGTAAGCCTGATGTTCTTCTCCGGCGTGCAGCTGATCTCGGTGGGCATCCTCGGCGAATACCTGGCGCGGGTGTTCAGCGAGGTGAAGCAGCGGCCCAACTACATCGTGGCGCGGCGCGAGGACCGGAGTCCGCTCGCCGTGCAGAAGGAAGCTGAGGCCCGGCTGCAGCGCCGGGCCTGACGACGGGCATGGGCCGGCAGCTGTTATGGTTCGGCGCCACCGGCGCGGCGGCGGCGGCCACGCACCTGCTGGTGGTCCTGCTGCTCGTCGAGGGTGGCGGCCTGGCGCCGCTGGCCGCCAATGTCGGCGGCTTTCTGGTCGCCTTCCTCGTCAGCTACGGCGGGCACCGCCACCTGACCTTCGCGGACCACGCTGCGCCCGTGGCACAGAGCCTGCCGCGCTTCTTTCTGGTCGCCTGCCTGGGCTTCCTGTGCAACGAGGGCCTGTTCGCCTTGCTGCTCGCCTTCACGGAGCTACCGTATCCGGCGGCACTGGTGCTGGTGTTGCTGGCGGTGGCAGTGCTCACTTTCGTGCTGGGTCGCTGCTGGGCGTTCGCGCAGCAGCCTTAGGCGCGGGGGGGCGGGCGGTTGCCGAGCAGCACGACGCGGTCGAAGCGTCCCCATTCGTGCAGCGTCGGGTAGCGCGCGCGGATGTAGGCGAGTTCCGGATAGCGCACATAAAAGAAGTACGGCTGCGGCTGCGCCAGCAGTGCCGGCAGCTCGCTCTCCAGTTTCAGCCAGGCGCGCGCACCGGGCTGGTCCTGCAGGCCGAGGTAGAACTCGCGCCGCCAGTTGTCGCGCTGCATGAGCGCGGGATCGTCCCAGCGGTCGACGACGATGATGGGCTGGCGCTGCTGCAGGTAGAGCGGCAGGTCGTTGAGGTAGCTGCGGTAGCCGATGATGGGCGTGGCGTCGTTCACGTGGGGGCGCATGCGGTCCGCCAGCGGGCGGCTGCTGGTGTACTGCGTGAAGTTGGGCACCAGCGGGATGAGCATCATGAGGCCGAGCGCCACCGCCGCCGCGCTGGCTTCCCAGGCGCCTGCCAGGCGGCCCTGGCGCAGGCGCCACCAGGCGGCGAGGCCGCAGGCCAGCCACAGCAGCGCGATGGCGGCGGCGAGCAGGCGGTGGGGCGGCGGGCCGTCCCAGTACAGCACCGCCACCAGCGTGACGATGCCGAGGGCCAGCGGGAGCAGCGGCATGAGCTGCAGCTCGCGCGGCCGCTCGCCGTGCTGCAGCAGGGCATCCATGTAGACGCCGAGCGCGATGGCGAAGCCCGGCACCGCCGGGATCAGGTAGCTCGAGATCTTCGATTCGGGAATCGAGAAGAACAGCAGGATCAGCCAGGGCCAGACGAGGAGGAAGAGATGGCGCCG
>JAJNDL010000114.1 GCA_021156385.1 Moraxellaceae bacterium
GAAAACGTTGCGCGAATAGGCGCAGAACAGCACGAAGGAGCGCTCCCAGCACAGGCGGTGCCAGAGATGCTCGAGGCGCAGCATGGTGTCTTCCTCGCCGCGCGCGCAGAGGATGCCGACCATCTCGCCGAAGGCACGCACCGGGCGGCGGCCGAGGCCGGCCTGGCGCAGCACCTCGGTGAGCAGCAGGCCGAAGTGTTCCTCGTCGGGCTGGCCATCGACATAGAAGTGGGACAGCGTTTCTTCGGCGTCCAGCGCGAAATAGTTGCGCGCATGGGCCGCGGCATGCACATCGATGCCGCGCTGCTGCAGGCGCTCTTCCAGCGCATCGAGATGTACGGGCGTCGCAATCAGTACCACGCCCTCCCCGGCCGCGAGGCCGACGGCGACATAGGCCTCGAGCGCCGTCAGGAAGGCTTCGTCTTCCTGGTAGATCTGCACCAGGTGGTCGGGCGGCATGACTTCGGCCCAGTACTTCCTGGCGTCCACGGCAACGGACGGGGCCTTCATGTTCATGTACTGCTCTCCAGCAAGATTTCTCGTTTTCCTTATACCGCAAGGAAACAGAAATCGAACAGGCGGTAACTTCGCGGCGTGAAAGATTTCACAGCAGAATCACACTGCCGCAGGGCCGGACCGCCCGCGGCGACAGCTCCCGATCTTTCACCCGAACCGCACGGAAGCCACGGAATTTCCTGCAATTTTTTGTAAATCCGCTCTGGCAATCCCCCGCTCCGTCCCCATCATTATTGCCACGATCGCGATGAAGCAGCAGCGCCCCACCTGAACCAGGAACGGTTTGTCCGTACGGAAGCAACGGACCAGGCCGCGCCGAGCAAAAGCCCACCGCAGGACACGCACCCGAGCTTTGACTCACCGCACCGAAGGATTCCGCCGTCCGCAGGAATGCAGACGGCTGCCCGTGCGCCCGCGATCGCCTCGAAATCTCGGGGGAACACCAGGGTCTGCTCGCCTGGTTTTGGCCGCTGCGTTGCCGCTCAACGTCGCGCCAGGCGAGGCGCGACTGACGATGTTTGGTCACTTCAAATGAGGAGGGAGCAACGATGCATGGCGCGACGTTGAGCGGCAACCCGGAGGGCTGGAACGGTGGTGGCGCAGAGCTGCGTCATTGCGTCACTCATGTACATCCGTACACCACGCTCCTCATTCCTTGCTCTGCGACCAACGGCAGTCCCCTTTTCGGGACGCCACCACCGTTCCAGCGCAGTGGCCAAAACCAGGCGAGCAGACCCTAGATGAACGACGAAGAAAACGCCGCCAGCTGGCGTCAACAGGAGGAGCTGGAACACGAGGAGTGGGAGGCAATGCGCCGTGCCGCGAAAGGCCGGCGTGAACGAGAGGTGAATAGTGATGTCAAAGGTATATCCAGCAATAGCAGCGGTCATGGCGGACGTGGCGTACGAGGGGATCGGCAAGAACCGCCGGAACACCCAGCAGGGCTACCAGTTCCGCGGGATCGACGACGTGTACAACACGTTGAGCTCGATTCTCGCGAAACATGGCCTGCTGATGTTGCCGCGCATTCTGAGCCGGAGCTGCGAGGAGCGAACGACGCGGAATGGGAGCGCCCTGTTCTACGTCACCGTCGAGGCCGAGTTTGACCTCGTCGCGGCGGAGGACGGCAGCAAGCACACCATCCGCACCTATGGCGAGGCCATGGACAGCGCCGACAAGGCCACCAACAAGGCGATGAGCGCCGCGTACAAGTACGCCGCCATGCAGGCGTTCTGCATCCCCACCGAAGGGGACAACGACGCCGATTCGACGACGCACGATGTCACGCCCGCCGTGCAGGAAGCGCCGCCGGAATGGATGGCACGGATGGAGGACTCCATCCGCCGGGCCGGCTCGCAGGCCAAGCTCGACGAGATCCGCAATTACATCGCCACCAAGCCGCTGCCCGAGGCGCAACTCGCCCGGCTGGCGAAGCTGAGCGACGAGGTTGAAAGTCAATTCGTAACGGAGAACGCATAAATGCAAGGCGTTAACAAAGTCATCATCATGGGCAACCTCGGGCGCGACCCGGACGTGCGCTACCTGCCGTCCGGCGGCGCCGTCGCCAACATGGCCGTCGCCACCAGCGATTCCTGGAAGGACAAGAACACCGGCCAGGTCACCGAGCAGACGGAGTGGCACCGCGTGGTCTTCTACGGCCGGCTGGCGGAAATCGCCGGCCAGTACCTGAAGAAGGGCAGCAAGGTCTATGTCGAGGGCTCGCTGCACACGCGCAAGTGGCAGGACAAGCAGACCGGCCAGGACCGTTTCACCACCGAGATCAAGGGACTCTCCCTGCAGATGGTGGACAGCCGCCGCGACACCAGTGCCGAGGCCAGCAACGACGCCGTCTTCCCGGCGTACGAAGACGTCGTGCCGCAGCAGGCACGCGCCCTGCCCGAGCAGCAGGCGCAGGGGGCGCCGCGCCGCGGCATGCCCGCGCGTGCCGCGAAGGGCAGTGCCGCGCCCGCGCAGTCCTACGACTTCGACGACGACATTCCGTTCTGACGAGGTGCCGCATGGGAAGCACGCTATCGCTCTACCACATGACGGAGGAATACCGGCAGGCGCTTGCCGTGCTGGCGGAATCCGACCTGGATGAGCAGGCGGTCGCCGACACGCTGGAAGGCCTCGAGGGCGAGCTCTCGCAGAAGGCGGCGAACGTCGCCGCCTTCGTGCTCAACCTCGAGGCCGAGGCGGAGGCCGCACGCATCGCCGAGGAGCGCATCCGGAAGCGCCGCCAGGCACTGGAGAAGCGCGCCGCGCAGATGCGCGACTACCTGCTCGGCAACATGGTGCGCGCGGACATCGCGGAGATCGCCGCGCTCGACAAGTCGTTCCGGGCACGCGTCACGCAGGGTCGCGAGTGTGTCGTGATCGACGACGAGCACGCGCTGCCGCCGGACTTCCTGCGCGTGAAGGTCATCGAGGAGCCCGACAAGCACCTCATCGCGCAGGCCATCCATGAGGGCTATGCCGTGCCGGGCGCGCGCCTGGTACGGCGGCCGACGCTGAAGATCGGCTAGCGCAGGAGGCGCGGCAACAAAAGGCCGGTGTGCAGCCATGCATACCGGCCTTTGCGTTTCCGGCAGCGACGGCCATTTCCTGCCCTGGTGCCCAAGACAGAGCCCTACTCGCAAATGAATCCAGGCAGCGCATCCCGGGTACGTGCAAGATCTCGCGGGGCTTATTTACATTGCAAAGCGACGTTAAATCAGTACCGGCATCTGTCACCGTACGTATCCGCACTCCTTAATAAAACTCTAACTCTTTGTTCATCTTTGCAACGAAACCCTCGTTCTCGTGCCGTTGAAGCAATGCGCTGTAAATCGCAAGGTTCGCCACCCAACTAAAGTGTTATTTAGAAGGAGTGGTTTATCCATGCAGAGAATTAGTATCCGTAACGGCTTTTTGTCTCTTTTCGCAGTTCTGTCATTTTCGTTTTCGCTCCCCGCCTCGGCCGACCTGCTCGACTACTTCCGTAGCGGCAGCACCTCGACGAGCACCAGCGGTACCACGACGACCAGCGGCTCGACGAGTACAACCAGCACCGCGACCACGACCTACAGCGTTTCCAGCCAGACCGTCACCTACACGCCGACCAACTGGTCGCAGCAGCTGCAGGGTGATCTCTACCTGCCGTCGAACAACGTCGCGGCGCGTCCCGTCGTCCTGCTGCTGCACGGCGGCGCCTGGCAGCGCGGCGACAAGAGCAGCTATGCCGGCCTCGGCAAGTCGCTGGCCAGCCGCGGCTATGCGGCCTTCGCCATCAATTACCGCTTCGCGCCCGGCTCCACGTATCCGGCGCAGCTCGTCGACATGCAGCAGGCCGTGCGCTTCCTGCAGGCCAACGCCAGCAAGTACCGCCTGGACATGAACCGCCTGGCCACCTGGGGCTACTCGGCCGGCGGCCACCTCGCCGCCCTGCTCGCCGTGCAGCCGGCCTCCGACATTCCGCCGGTGCGCGTGACCATCGCCGGCGGCGCGCCCTCCGACCTGACCGCGCCGGAAGCGCGTGACGCCTCCTCCGTGAAGATCTTCATGGGCGGCTCGTATGCCCAGATCCCGGCGCTGTATGCGCAGGCCTCGCCACGCGTGCAGGTGCGCACCGGCATGTCGCCGACCTTCCTGTACCACGGCACGACCGACACCACGGTGCCCTACGTGCAGTCCGAGAACTTCGCCAAGACGCTGCAGGCCGCGAGCGTGCCGGTCGAGCTGGTCCGCCTGGACGGCCTCGACCACAGCCAGGCCTCCGGTGCCACCGCGAAGTATCGTGACAAGGCCTTCGCCTTCCTCGATCGCCACATCGGCGGCGGTGCGGGCCTGACCTCGGGCAGCACGACGTCCGACACCACCACCGGCACCACCACTGGCACGACGTCCGGCACGACGACGGGCACCACCTCGGGCACGACCACCGGCACGACGACCACGACGTCCGGCACGAGCACCGGTGGCACCACGACCACCACCAGCGGCACGACGACCACCAGCAGCACCAGCACCTATCAGGTCCTGAAGAGCTTCCTGAGCCGCTGAGATCGTTGAGACCGGCTTCCCTGCCTCCGCAGGGGGCCACCGAAGGGCCGGAGCGAGGCATCGCTCCGGCCCTTTTCTTTTGCGCCGCCGGCACCGTACCGGCGTCGGGCCGGCTGTATTAGAGTCGCATCCGTGAAGGCCGCTCCCGCCGGGAAAGGCCGCATGCCAACCACACGGAAAACGGAGTCCGCATGAACAATCCCAATCCCTACCAGGCCCCCGAGGCGACGCTGCAGGCCACCAGCGAAGAAGACGATGGACTCGCCTCGCGGGCCAGCCGCTTCTGGGCCGTGATCATCGACGCCCTCATCGGCATGGTCATCGCCGTACCCGTTTTCCTGTATTTCGATCTGCTGAGCTTCGTGATGAGCGGTCGCGAGCCGCCGCTGGGCCTGCTCCTCGGCTCCACGGCTGCCGGCCTCGTCGGTTTCCTGCTGGTGCACGGCTGGCTGCTGCACACCAGTGCGCAAACCGTGGGCAAGCGGCTGCTCGGCATCCGCATCGTCGACCTGGAAGGCCGCAACGCGTCCCTGGCGCAGATCTTCTTCATGCGCCACCTGCCGGTGACGCTGGTCTCGCTGATCCCGGCCGGGGGCTTCATCGTGCTGATCGACGCCCTGCTCATCTTCAAGAAGGACCGCCGCTGCCTGCACGACATCGTGGCCGGCACGCGCGTGGTGAAGGCGTGACGGCGCGCCACACCGGCGGCAGCCGCTCCCGGGCTGCCGCCGGCCTGCGCAACACGCCGCAGTAACAGCGAAGCGTCGCAGGCCGTGCCGTCAGTGCCCGGCCTGCAGCTCGCGCCGGTTCGCGAAATAGCTGCGCATGATGGCGCGCAGGCGGTCGGCCTCCGGCCGGGCCCAGTCGCGCTGCAGCTCGCAGGCCAGCCCCAGCACCGTGACCGGCACGACGCCGGCCTGC
>JAJNDL010000115.1 GCA_021156385.1 Moraxellaceae bacterium
CGCCAGTGGCTTTCCGGCCCGGGCCGGCTGTGCCGGGCGATGGGCATCGGCAAGGCGCAGGACGGCCTGCCGCTGCAGTCGGAAGAATTGTGGATCGAGCGCGCGGAGAGCGTGGCGCCGGCGGACATCGTGGCGACCTCGCGAGTCGGCGTGGACTACGCCGGCGAGGCGGCGCAGTGGCCGTTGCGGTTCTACATCGCCGGGCATCCGGCGGTCTCGCGGAAGTAACACGTAATAAGGCGAACAGCTGCGGGGCCTGCCGTGGGTCGGCCAGCGGCAGAGCATTTTACCGTGGGGCCGCCATCCGCGACCGTCAGTGTCGCGGCGCATGATCCTGGAAGCCATTGAGCGGAGGCCCCTACAGCCGCTCCACCTTCACCTGGCCCTGGCCCGTCGCCCGCGCGACATGCAGCGCGTAGTCAGCGGCGCCGAGCAGCTGCGGCATGGTGCGCTCGTCCTCCTGGTCCAGGCCTGCAATGCCGATGCTGACACCAAGCGCCACCTGGCGGTCGCCGACCTGCATCTGCAGCGCCGCAAACTCGCGCCGGATGCGCTCGGCGCTGCGCCGCGCGGCATCGGGCGCGGTATCGCTCATCAGCACGCAGAACTCCGCGCCGGAATAGCGGCAGACCAGGTCGACCTCACGCACCGCCTGGCGCAGCGTCTCGCCGAAACGGTGCAGGGCCTCGTCGCTCGTCACCTGGCCGAATTTCGTATCGAGGCCCTCGAAGTGCTCGGGGTCCACCATCATCACCGAGAGCGGCCGGCCGAGCCGCCGTGCCAGCGCCCACTCGCGCTCCGCCATCTGCATGAACTGGTGCCGGCTACCGGGGCCGGCCAGCATGTCGTTGCTGTCGGCGATGTGCAGCTCGTGCCAAGCGAGGCCGCTCTGCATCAGCATGTAGGCGACGCTGCTGCCCACCACGCCGAGGTACAGGGCACAGGGCGGCGAAGGCCAGGCTCTGCACCGCCGTGGGTGCGAAGATCGTGGTGGCGCCCGCGGCGGAGAAGGCCGAGTCCGCCGCCCGCACGAGCATCGCGGCGGCGGCGAAGTAGTACAGTCCGGCGAGCAGGAGGCGCGGCCGGTCGATGGCCGGGCTCTGCAGGTGGCGCAACGCCAGCGCGATGCCGGCGAACGTTGCGGCGAGGATCAGCGAGGCCGCGATGATGCGGAAGCGCGGATTCAGGCCGAGCTCCACGAAGAGGTGGAAGACTACGAAGAACGTCAGGCAGAGCATGACCTGCAGCGCCGGGTCGAAGCGTTTCTTCACCAGCAGGCAGATCGCCTGATACGAAAGCAGGAAGCCGGACAGCATGAGGCCCGTGCCGAGCACGGCCGAGGGCCAGGGCGGGATGACATCGCGCAGCGTGAGCAGCAGCAGGCCGCCGGCGACGAGGAAATTGCCCAGCGCCCAGCGCCGCGTACTGGCGCGGCGCGGCGCGGGGACATTGAGGCCGAGGATGCCGATGCCGGCGACACAGCAGGACAGTGCCAGCGTCGCCAGCACGGTGCGGATATCGAGCATTGTGAAAATCCTTTTTCTCTGCTCTACAGCATTAAGGAGCAGCAACGCTCACGGGAGATTTGGCGAGTATAGGAGGGTTTTTATTTTTTGCTGGGACGTATGAGATCAATCAGTCCAAGGTCTTCCAGCTCGAACTCGACGAGGCTCTTGATGACGGCCGCGTTGTCGACCTGCATCACCTGTTCGAGCAGGCCGCGTGCCTGGAAGTAGGGCACGGTGCAGATCACCTTGCGGATCTTGAGCAGGTTGCTGGCGCTCATCGACAGCGAGTCGAACCCCATCGCCATGAGAAGAATGGCGGTGCCGGGATCGCCCGCCATCTCGCCGCAGATGCCGACCGGCTTGCCGATGCGGTGCACTTCCTCCACCACCATCTGCAGGGCTCTTAGGACGGACGGGTGATAGGGCGTGTAGATGTCGGCGACACGCGGATTGTTGCGGTCCACCGCCAGCATGTACTGGGTGAGGTCATTGGAGCCCACCGAGACGAAGTCCACGAGCTGGGCCATGTCGGCGATCTGCAGCACCGTGGCCGGTACCTCCACCATCACGCCGATGCGCGGCATGGTGATGGGCACGCCCTCCTCCTCCTGCACTTCCATCATGGCACGATGAATGAGGTGCAACGCCTCTTCCACCTCGAACACGGAGGAAATCATGGGCAGCAGGATCTGCAGGTTGTCGAGGCCGATGGCGGCCTTGAGCATGGCGCGCACCTGCACCATGAAGATTTCCGGGTGGTCCAGGGTGATGCGGATGCCGCGCCAGCCCAGCGCCGGGTTGTCTTCCTCGATGGGGAAGTAGGGCAGGTCCTTGTCGCCGCCGATGTCCAGCGTGCGCATGGTCACCGGCCGCGGCATGAAGGCCTCGAGCTGCTGGCGGTAGATGCTGCGCTGCTCCTCCTCGCCGGGGAAGCGCTCGCGCAGCATGAAGGGAATCTCGGTGCGGTAGAGGCCGACACCCTCGGCGCCGCGGTCCTTGGCGCGCACCACGTCGGCCATGAGGCCGGTGTTCACGTAAAGGGCGACACGGTGGCCGTCCGGCGTCTCCGCCGGTACGTCGCGGTAGGCTTCGAGGCCCGCGACGAGCTGCTGCTCTTCCTTGATGATGTCCTTGTAGCGCGTGCGCAGCTGGCGCGAGGGCTGCACGTAGATGCGGCCCTGGTAGGCGTCGACGATCATCTCGGTGTCGTCGAGCGAGGTCACCGGCAGGTCGGAGACGCCGAGCACCGTCGGGATGCCGAGCGCGCGGGCGACGATGGCCATGTGCGAGTTGGCGGCGCCGAGCACGGTGACGATGCCGCCGATCCGGTCCAGCGGCGTCTCCACCAGCATGGCCGTGGTGATCTCCTCGCCGATCAGGATGGAGTGGTCGGGGAAGACGCGCAGGCCGGCGTCCTCCTGCTTCTGCAGGTGGGCGAGGATGCGCAGGCCGATGTCGCGCACGTCGGCCATGCGCTCGCGCAGGTAGGCATCCTCCATGGCGGCGAAGGCCTGCATGTGGTCCTCGATGACCTCGCGCAGCGCCCCCTGCGCCCAGTTGCCGGCGCGGATGCGGTCCTCGATCTCGGTGACGAGCGCGTTGTCGTCGAGCATGCGCAGGTAGGCATCGAAGAGCGCGCGCTCCTCGGCCATGAGCGAGCCCGCCATCTTCCTGTCGAGCGCGCGGATGTCCTCGCGCACCGCCTCGATGGCGCGGCGCATCTGGCCGATCTCGGCGTCGATGTCCTCGGCGACGCGGTCCGGCACGGAGTCGATGTCGGCCGGCGGGTACATCACGATGGCGCGGCCGAGCGCGATGCCGGAGGCGCCGGAGATGCCGTGGAAGATGCGGGTCTGGTTGGCGCGCGGCGAGGACGAGACGCGCAGCGAATCGAAGGCGCCGATGGCCTTGGCATGCGCGACGACGCCGGAGAGCTGCGCGGACAGCGTGACCAGGAAGGCCTCTTCGGACTCGTCGAACTTGCGCTTGGCGCGCTGCTGCACGACGAGCACGCCCAGCACCTTGCGGCGGTGCATGATGGGTACGCCGAGGAAGGAGTTGAAGTTTTCCTCGCCGGTTTCCGGCAGGTAGTGGTACTTGGGGTGGGCGGAGGCGTCGTCGAGGTTGATGGGTTCCTCGCGTGCGCCGCAGAGGCCGACCAGGCCTTCGTTCCAGGCCAGCGAGACGTTGCCGACGGCGTCCTCGTTGAGGCCGCCGCTGGCCATCAGGATGTAGCGGTTGGTCTTGTCGTCGACGAGGTAGACGGAGCAGACCTCGGTGCCCATGGTCTCGCGCACGCTCTGCACCATGGTGGTCAGCGCCGCCGCGAAATTCGGCGCGGAATCCACGTCCTGTACGATCTTGCGCAACTTGTCCAGCATGGGACGTCCCGGGCGGCCTGGCCGCGATTGGTCAAAGCTAACAGTGTAGGAGCGCTGCGCGCGCCTTCGGACTCTTGCCGCTGCTTGCTGATCGGGCGATGTTTGTGGGTCAGGCTTCAGCCTGACAGCAGCGCGGGCTTGGCCGCAGTCGTCAGGCTGAAGCCTGACCCACAACCACCACTCCGAACAGGAGCGGTTGTAAAGACTCAGCGCAAGGGCAGCCGCGGTGCCAGCTCGATCAGCGCCTTGCGGTAGACCTCGCGCTTGAACGACACGACCTGGTTGA
This sequence comes from Moraxellaceae bacterium, assembly GCA_021156385.1. Classification (GTDB taxonomy): domain Bacteria; phylum Pseudomonadota; class Gammaproteobacteria; order Pseudomonadales; family Moraxellaceae; genus UBA2031. Next base: position 4,176 of record JAJNDL010000115.1, read on the forward strand.
GCGGGTACCAGTAGCTCACCCAGCGCCAGCCATCGAACTCGGGCGGATGCGTGCAGGTCAGCGACACGCGTGTATCTTCCGACAGCATCTGCAGCAGGAACCACTTCTGTTTCTGGCCGATGCACACCGGGTTGTTGTCCTGGCGCACGAAGCGGCGCGGCAGGCGGTAGCGCAGCCAGCCACGGGTGCTCGCGATGATCTTCACGTCGGGGCGCTCGAGGCCGATTTCTTCCCAAAGCTCGCGGTACATGGCCTCTTCGGGCGACTCGTTTTCCGAGATGCCGCCCTGCGGGAACTGCCAGGCATCATGGCCACAGCGCCGGGCCCAGAGAACCTGGCCCGCGCGGTTGGCGAGGATGATGCCCACGTTCGGGCGGAAGCCATCGGCGTCGATCACGGCAGTGCTCAAAAAGTAGCGGAAGTTGGTCTTCCAAGTCTTTGTTTTATAAATACTCTAGAGGCCGTGCACGGAGCAAGCGAAACGCTCGGATTTTTCGTCCGGGAGGGGCTATGATGCCGGCTTTTTGCAGCCGGCCCGGTACCGGCGCGACCTTGGGGGAATGCTCATGACGCTGGCCATCTTCGACCTCGACAACACCCTGCTGGCCGGGGATTCCGACCACGCCTGGGGCGAGTTCCTGGTCGAGCGGGGGCTGGTGGACGGGGCTTGGTACAAGGCGCAGAACGACGCCTTCTATGCCGCCTACTGCCGCGGCGAGCTGGACATCGTGGCCTACAGCGAGTTCGTCTTTGCCGTGCTGGCGCGGGAAACGGCCGACACCCTGGCCGGCTGGCACCGCCAGTTCATGGCGGAAAAGGTGGGCTGCATGATCCTGCCCAAGGGCCGCGAGCTGCTGGCGAAGCACCGGGAGGCGGGTCACCGCCTGCTCATCATCACCGCCACCAACCGCTTCATTACCGCGCCCATCGCCGCCGAGCTCGGCGTCGCCGACCTCATCGCCACCGAGCCGGAAGTTCGCGACGGCCGCTATACCGGCAAGGTCAGCGGCGTGCCCTGCTACCAGCACGGCAAGATCGCGCGCCTGCAGCAGTGGCTGGCCGACACCGGCGAGGACCTGGCGGGCGCCTGGTTCTACTCCGACTCCCGCAACGACATCCCCCTGCTCGAGCACGTCGACCACCCGGTGGCCGTGGACCCCGACGAGGCTTTGCGCGCACACGCCGCCAGCAACGGCTGGGCCGTGCTGTCCCTGCGCTGAGCCGGGCGTCCCTGCCTGTCGGCCGTGACGGGTAGGCAGCTCCAGCTCCGGCAAAATCGTCTCTCCTGCAGGGTGTGCCAAATGCAGGGCAAGCTGCAGGGAGTGACCTCATTGAGCGGTCGGTGCCTTGGCCTGGCTTCAAGCATCGAGTGTTGCGGAAGAAGGGTGGTCGCGACGGCGGCTGCCGCACCCTCATTATTGCTGATGGGGATAACGTGCGGCGCGACAGGCCGGGCGGCAGCGGAAGGTGTAGCGGTCGGTCACCACCAGGGCCAGCGGCACGTCCCAAGGCTGCAATGGTAGGGCAGCGACTTCCTGGCAGGCGTGGGCAACGCCGACCAGCAAGGGATGATGACGATGGCGCAATCCGGCCAGCGTGCGGTCGTAGAAGCCGCCCCCCATGCCGAGCCGGTTGCCCTGCGCATCGAAGCCGGTCAGCGGCAGCAGGATGGCATCCATATGCCGTGCCGTCAGCTGCACGCGGCCGCGCGGCTCCGGAATGCCGAAACGATTGCGCAACATGCGCCTGCCCTCCGCCTGCCAGGGTGCGAAGCGCAACGTGCCGGCCGGGAAGCGCTGCAGCACCGGCAGGTAGAAACGATGACGGCTGAAGTGACGCAGTTGCCTGAGGGCGCGCGGATCAATTTCACCATCCATGGGCCAGTACAGGGCAATGCGGGTGGCCCGGCGTAGCGCGGACAGCTGTGCCAGACGGCGCGCCAGCGCGTGAGCGGCTGCTTTTTGTTGCGCGGGCGACAAGGCACGACGCGCGGCGCGCAATTCGCGGCGCAGACGCGAGCGATCGGAAATGTCGGATGGAGAAGGCATGAAGGGAGTGTGTTCTCCGAAGTGCCGCTGCCGGTCGTAACCCTTGAACCCAGAGGTTCAAGGGGGAGGCCCGGTCACTGCATCAGGC
>JAJNDL010000116.1 GCA_021156385.1 Moraxellaceae bacterium
TCGGAGGGCGGCGAGAACACGTCGGTGGGCGCGGCGAGCTGGTTGCGGTGCACCGGCTTCACGAGGCGCGCCGTGACCATGATGACGAGCTCGGATTCCTCGCGCTGGAAATCGGTGGAGCGGAACAGCGCGCCCAGCACCGGGATGTTGCCGAGGAAGGGGAACTGGCTGATGGCGTTCTTCATGTTGCTCTGCATCAGCCCGGCGATGGCGAAGCTCTGGCCGTCGCCGAGTTCCACCGAGGTGCCGGCGCGGCGCGTGCTGATCGCCGGGATGGTGATGCCGCCACCGATCTCGAAGGAGTTGGTGGGATCGATCGCCGACACCTCCGACACCAGCTTCAGGTTGATGCGGTCGCGGTTGAGCACGGTGGGCGTGAAGCGCAGGCCGACGCCGAACTCCTTGTATTCCACCGTGATGGTGTTGGCGAGGCCGGCGTTCTGCGCCACCGGGATGGGGATTTCGCCGCCGGCGAGGAAGTTGGCTTCCTGCCCGGAGAGCGCCACCAGGTTGGGCTCGGCCAGCGTCTTGGCGAGGCCCTTCTTCTCCAGCGCCTCCAGCGTTACCGCGAGGTTGTCGAAGGGCGAGCCGTCGTTGTCGATGTAGCCGACCGCGCCGAAGGCGCCGGTGACGGGCAGGCCGCTCGCGAAGCTCCACTTGCCGTTGTTGTCGAGGATGGCGGTGCTGATGCCGAGGTCCTTGAGCGAGTTGCGCGAGATCTCGGCGACGCGCGCCTCCAGCATCACCTGCTGGCTGCCGGCGACCTGCACGAGGTTCACCACGCTGCTCTCCGGCACGAAGCTGCGCGCGATGGCCAGCGCCATCTCCAGCGAGGCGGCCGAGGAGGCCTGCCCCGAGAGGATGACCTTGTCGTTGGAGTCGCGCACCTCGATGCGTTCTTCCGTGGGCATGGCCTCGGCGATCTTGCGCTTGATGCCGTTGCGGTCGAAGGACACGCTCACCGAGAGCACCGCGGTCTGGTCGCTGTTGCTGGGGCGCAGCATCAGGTTGGTGGTGCCGGGCTTGATACCCAGCACCAGGATGCGCTGCGGTGAAAGCAGCTTGATGTCGGCGATCTCGGGGCTGCCGATCACCGCCTGCTGCAGCGGCACCGGCGAGGTGACGAGGCGCGACTGCCCGACCTGCAGGACCACGTCCTGTTGCCGCGGCGCGGCGAAATCCAGCGTCACCGGCTCCGTTGTCTGCGCCGCTGCGTGCGGTGCGCCGGTCAGCGCCCCCAGCAGGGCCAGCATTAGCAAGCCTCTTGTTTTCATGGCCACTCTCCTTGTCGCCAGACTTCTGAAAAATCCTGTCTTGCCGCTTTATGTGTTGCCGTTTGCTGCGTTCAGCGCGCCGTCTGGTCCGGGCTCGGGCCCGGTGCTGCCTGCGGCGCCGGCGTCGAACTGCCTGCCGTGTCCGTCACCGTCTGGTGCGTCACCTTGAGGCCGCGCACCATTTCCACCTGCGTGGCGGCGGCCGGGGCCGGCGCCGTGACCACCCGGGTCGCGAGCGCGGCCGGCTTGCGGTGCTCGCGCTTGACCACGCGCAGTTGCGCCGGGGCCTGCTGCGAGGGGCCGAGGTCGCGCCAGGTGATCTCCTGGGTGGCGAGCAGCGAGGCATCGAAATCGTTGCGCAGCAGCAGGCTGAGCTGGCCGGTGGACAGCGCGAGCGCCACCTTCTGGCCGGATTCCGGATCGACCAGCAGCGTCACGGCCTTCACCAGCTTGGGGTCCTTCTCGTTCTCGGAGCTGTTCTGGCCGATGCCGATCACCGGCACGTTCTGCAGCAGCACCCGGGTGGCGGGGATGTCGTCGCTGCGGCCGGCGGCCGAGGTGTGCAGCACGTCGACGAAGCTGCCCGGCAGCACGAAGCCCGACACGCCGGAAATCTCGTTGACGGGAATGGAGATGGCGCGCTTGTCCTCGGGGATGCGGCTGATGAGGCCGCCGCGCGCGCCCTGGCCGGAGAGCTTGTAGGCCAGCACGAGCTCGTCCTTGCGCATCTCGCGCAGCGCCACCGGCGGCAGCGGACCGAGCAGCGAGGGGGTGTCGGGGAAGGTGCCGGAAGGCAGGGCTTCCTCGGGCCACTCGACGACCTTGAGCATGAGGGCATCGAGCTTGGTGCCGGCCTGGATGTCGGTGGCGGCCACCACCACCGGCACGGTACGCAGCGACTGCGTGCGACCGCTGTCCTGCTTCTTCAGGAAGTTGTTGACCATCAGCACCGACAGACTGCCCAGCACGAGGGCCAGGGCCAGCATCATCAGGGGACGCCTTTGCATGTTGTACTCCTTGTCGCTGGGGACGGGTTGCTGCGCCGGCTCACGCCGGCATCCGGGAGGCCATCGGCAGCAGCACGGCCAGCAGGCTGCCCATGGCGATCGCGACTGCGTAGGGCAGCCTGAAACGTTCTTCCGGCTCGGCGGGCAGCTCGGCTGCGCCGGCAGGACGAGGGCGGAAGCGGGCACGCGCGCGGCGCACCGGCCCCACCAGGAGAATGCTCGCCAGTGCGAGCACGAAGCCGCTCATGGCGGTGAAGACGAGGATGCGCGGCAGCAGCGCAATGCCGGCGAGGGCGCCCACCGCGGCGAGCAGCTTGACGTCGCCGGCGCCGAACCAGCGGCAGAGCCAGAAGGGGAGCGCGAGGCCGAAGGCCAGCACCATGCCGAGCACGCTGCCGCCGAACGCGGTCCAGCCCTGGAACAGGGCGAGCGTGAGGCCGGCGACGCAGCCGGCGAGGCAGAGCCCGTTGGGAATGATGCGGGTGCGAAGGTCCAGCCAGGTGGCCGGCAGCAGCAGGCAAAGCAGGAGCAGCAGCAGTACCGGATTGTTCATGTCAGGGCAGTCCTTTGCCGGCAACACGGCCGTCACGCAGTGACGGGCTTGAATCTGCACGGTACGAGGTACCGTGCAGCCACACACGAGCAGGAGGATCAGCCGCCGGCGGCAGGAGCCTGGGCGTCGAGCTCGGCATTCACGGCGCCGAAGGCTTCGTCGACGTTGACGCCGAGGATGCCGACCGTGCCGATGCAGATGGCAGCAATCAGGGCAACCATGATGCCGTATTCGACCATGGTGGCGCCGGATTCATCACGCAGGAACTTCTGAATCAGCGTCTTCATAACGGTTCTCCATAACCGGTTGTTGGGATGGGGCGGGAAGCTCACCCTCGCAGGCGTCTTCCGTGTCGCCTGCACAGTTAACGCTGTGCAGGTTCAGTATAGGCGCACTGTTAAAAATGTATTTGTATTTCTGCTGCGAAAAATTGTGTGCGACCTGTCACACAAAGTTGGGTGCTGGGAAAAATGATTAGCCAAAAGGCGGCAAAACTCACTAAGCGGAGGGCATGAAACTACGCACAAAGCAGGGACTTTTTACAGGACGGGCGTGCGCAGTTACATCAGCACTTTTGCTCGTTGGTTAAACGCGTAAAAAATTATTTCAGTAATGGCGGTGTCAAGCACACCGGAACAGAGTCAGACGCTCGGCTCTTCGAAAAAAATTTACGCGATTTCACCTAAGTCACAGGAGGTGAGCTGGCGCGGAAACTCCCCGGAAACGGAAACGGCGCCGCAAGGCGCCATCATCTCCCGAGATCGGACACCGGGTCAGTTGGTCACGATCTTGCAGTCAGTCGGCTGCGCGACGGGCTCACATTCCTGAAAACCCTGTGGCCGGACCGAGCCGTTGGCATTCCGGTAGCGCGCGAAGCAGGCCTGCGAGGCCTGGTAGCGCGCCATCTGCTCGCGGCAGACGTCTTCCGGTGTGCCGGCACGGGCATCGCGGGCGGGATCGCCAGGGGCGGGGCCGCTGCTTTCAGGCGCGTCGTTCGGCACCGGTTGTGCATCGCCCTTCTGCGCCGGCATGGTGTTGAGCGGCCCGGGGGTCACCGGTTTCGCCGCCTTCTGGTATTTCGCCGGCACTTCCTCGCCGAAATGGATGCGACCTTTTTCATCCTTCCACTGGTAGATCTCCGCCTGGGCCGTCGACGCGGCCAGCAGCAGGAGCAGGCATGGCAGGGCTTTCATGTCTGGGCACTCCCTTGTGATCGTCACCGCCAGTGTAACCCTGCCGGTGGCCATCCGCGCGGCAGCGTCGGCGGCCGCACACCGACCGGTCGGTGTGCAAGACCGGTGGCCGGCCGGTGCCCGGCATTGGGGCGGCAGACCACTGCTACGCTGAATACAGCCTGTCATCGCGGAGCGATGGTCATGAAAGCGCTCGCCCTCCTGCTCCTTGCCACGGCGCTGGCCGGTTGCGCCAGCAACGGCTATCGCCAGTTCTACCAGGCCCACGCCACGGCGCCGGCGGCATCGGCCGCCGTCCTGCTCGCAGGCACGGACACCCCGCGCCTGCAGCGCGTCGCCGCCGACCAGTATGCCGACACCGTGCAGAAATACCGCAGCCAGGGCTACGCCCTGCTCGGCACCGCGGCCTTCAACGGCCGCGAGGAAAAACCGGAGCGTGCGCTGGCGCAGGCGAAGGAGATCGGCGCGACGCGGGTGGTGTTGTCCTCGCGCTACACCGGCACGCGCACCGACGTCATGAGCGTGCCCATGCTGACCAGCGACTTCGCCTACACGCAGGGCGTCGCCACCGTGAACGGCCGCGCCGTGCCGTATTCCGGCAGCCACAGCGTGCACGGCACGGTGCTCGTGCCGATGGCGGTGCAGGTGCAGCTCTACGACCATGTTGCCGCCTTTCTCGCGAAACTGCGCGAGGTGCCGCAGAGCGGGCTCGCGCTGGCCGGGCTCAGCGCGGCGCAACGCAAGGCCTACGAGCGCAACAGCGGCGCCGTGGTGGAAGTCGTCTACGAGGATTCGCCGGCCTTCCGCGCCGACGTGCTGGAAGGTGATCTTATCACCGCCGTCGACGGCCGCGCGGTGCGCACGCCGGAAGAAGCGCAGGCCGCGCTCGCGGCGGCACAGCAGCGCGGCGGCAGCGCACACCTGCAGATCATTCGCGACGGTCGTGCGCGCGAGCTGACGCTGGCGTTCTGAGGCGCAGTGCAGGAGACCGGGTCATGACATGGCGCAGCAGAGGATACGCAGGCGTGTTCGGCGCCTTGCTGGGGAGTGCGGCGGCAGCGGCCACGCCGGCGCGCACGCTGGTCGAGGTCAACCTGCATGCCGGCCCGGCATTCGCGTATCCCGTGGTCGCCGTGCTCGTACCGGGCGCGGCGGTCGAGGTGCAGGGCTGCCTGCCGGACTACAGCTGGTGCGACGTCGTCGCCGGCCGCGACCGCGGCTGGGTCAACGCTGATTACCTCGGTCACGACGACCAGGAAGACGGCCTCTCGCTGCACGACTACGGCGCCGGCCTCGGCATCGCCGTCTTTTCCTTCCTGCCGCAGCGCTACTGGCACGAGCATTACCGCGACCACGACTTCTATCGCCACCGCCACCACTGGCTGCACCCGGGGCCGGAGGTGATCGTGCTGCCGCCGGCGCAGGC
>JAJNDL010000117.1 GCA_021156385.1 Moraxellaceae bacterium
AGGGCGAGTTCACGTAGAAGGGCTGGGCTTCGGCGGAGCTGGAGGAGCCGGCCGTGGGATAGCGCACGTGGCCGATGCCGAAGTTGCCGATCAGGCGCATCATGTGGCGGGTGTGGAAGACGTCGCGCACCATGCCGTTTTCCTTGCGCAGGAAGAGCCGGCCGTTATGGCAGGTGACTATGCCGGCGGCGTCCTGGCCACGGTGCTGCAGCACTGTCAGCGCATCGTAGAGCGCCTGGTTGACCGAAGACTTGCCTGCAATCGCCACGATTCCGCACATAGAAGAACCTCGAAGAATTACCGTTGCCGGGCTGACTCGTCCTCTGCCGGCACTTCGCTTCCGGCATCCTTCGCCGCCTGCACCAACTTCTGCTTCAGTTCCCGCCCCAGCAGCTCATGACGCATGAACTGCTGCGGCAATGCCGCTTCCTGCCACCAGTCGTCCCGACTCACGTAGGGCGCCATGAAGATCAGGCCGGCCAGCACTAGGATGAGTCCGCGCAGGAAGCCGAACACACCGCCCAGCAGGCGGTTGGCCCCCCCTGCCCCGGCCTGTTCCATCAGGCTCTGCACCATGTAGCCGGCCAGGGCCATGAGCAGCAGCGTCACCACGAAGAGCCCGCCCCAGGCGGCCAGCAGGCGCAGCGAGGGCGTCGCGATGAAATCCGCCAGGAACAGCTCGGCCGGTGCGGCAAAGGTGCGTGCCACTACATAGGCTGCCACCCAGCCGGCCAGGCTGAAGGCTTCGCGCACGAGGCCGCGAAATACACCGAACAGCACCGAGATCGCAACGATGGCGAGGATGACCCCGTCAGCCGGATGCATGTCCCGCACTCTCCTGGTGAAAATTCAACGGCTTATAAATGCCAAGCGGCAGAAACCGCGATTCCTGCCGCCGGCGCGAATTGTAGGTAAGCCGGCGATAAATATCCATCGACCGGTTGATAGCCAAGGGATTCGCTCCGGCATTTCCGCTGCAGGCCGCATCGCACCCCTGCTTCCTCTGCAGGGCGATACCGTTTTGCAGGGCGGCGCTGCCGAAGCGCTCCGCCCGGATCGTCACGGTTTGTAGCTCTGCACCCAGCCGTTGAGCCTGAGCTCCGGATCCGCCGCCAGCTTCGCCTTGGTGGCATCGGCCACTTCACGGCTGAGCTCGGGCCCGACCATCACCTTCCACATGCTGCCCTGCGGCGAGATCACGGCCGGATAGTTCTTGCGGCGCAGCTTCTGCACCAGGGCCTCGGCCTTGTCGCGGCTGGACAGGCTGGCCACCTGCACCACCCAGGCCGCGGGCGGCGACACGGCCGGCTTGCTGCCGGCAGCGGTTGCCGGCTTGGCGGCTGCGGCCTTCGCCTTCGCGGCAGCCTCCAGCCGGACCTTTTCCGCCGCTGCCTTTTCGGCGGCTGCCTTCTCGGCAGCCAGCCGCTCGCGCTCGGCGGCAACGGCTGCGGCAGCCGGGTCAGGCTGGACCGGCCCTGCCTCGGCTGCTGCGGGCTCGGCCGAGTCCGGCCGGACTTCGCTTGCGGCAGCAGTCGCTTCGGCAGTGGACGCCTCGTCACGCCCGGCATGCGCCTCGCTCACGGCCCGCTCCGCCTCCGCCACATTCTGGTCCAGTTGCGGGGCGATCTCGTCGACGCCCGCCACCTGCGGCGGCGCCGGCATGGGCGGCACGGTCAGGGACGCGCCGGAGCCGTCCAGCAGCACCGGCAGGAACAGGGCAGCCCCGGCAACCAGGACCAGCCCGCCGAGCAGGCGTTGCTTGATTTCTTTTTCCATTACTCGACCTCGTGCGCCGCCAGCGCCTGCTGCGCGGCGGCAACGGTATAGAAGGAACCGAAGACCAGGATTCTATCGGCTGGTCGCGCCTGCTGACGAGCCGCCGCCAGGGCCGCCGCCACCGTGCCGAATTCGCCGCCGACGTGACAGCCGCGCTCGCGCAGCAAGCCGGCCAGCACGTCGGCGCGCTGGCCACGCGGACCGTCGAGCGAGGCCGCGAACCAGCTGTCGATGCGGCCGAGGCAGGCATCGATGACGCCGGCGGCGTCCTTGTCGGCCAGCATGGCGAAGACCGCGAATGTCCGCCGGCCGGGCTGCTGCGGCAGCTGGCGCATGAGGAAGACGGCGCCGTGCGGATTGTGCGCGACGTCGAGCAGCACCAGCGGACGCTGCCCGGCTGCCTGCAGCCGACCGGGCAGCGCTGCCCGGCGCAGGCCTTCATGCAGCGCGGCCTCGTCAGTGGCGAGCGGCGCGGCAAACAGCGCGGCCAGCGCAGTGGCCGCGTTCTCCAGCGCCAGTGCCGGCTTCGGCAAGCCGCTCAGGACGCGCTCTCCGCCCTGCCACGTCCAGCTTGCACCGTCATCGCGGAAATCGAAGTCGCTGCCGCGGCACGACAATCGCGCACCGGCCTGCTGTGCCGCATCGAGCAGACTCTGCGGCGGCTCGGTGTCGCCGCAGATGGCGGGCCGGCCGGCGCGAAAAATCCCGGCCTTCTCGATGGCGATCAGGTCGCGGGTATCGCCCAGGTACTCGGTGTGATCGATGCCGATGCTGGTGACGACCGCGACATCGGCATCGACGAGATTCACGGCGTCGAGCCGCCCGCCGAGGCCGACTTCCAGCACCGCGACGTCCAGCCCGGCCTCGCGGAAGATGAGGAAGGCGGCCAGCGTCGTGAACTCGAAATAGGTCAGCGAGACCTCGCCGCGTGCCGCCTCCACTTTCCCGAAGGCGTCGACCAGCGTCGCGTCGTCGACAGGAGCGCCATCGATGGCGATGCGCTCGTTGAAGCGGAGGATGTGCGGCGAGGTATAGCTGCCAACCTTCAGGCCGGCGGCGCGACAGATGCTGACCAGCGTCGCGACGGTGGAGCCCTTGCCGTTGGTACCGCCGACGGTGATCACCGGGCAGCCGAGGGCGCGCACGCCGAGCCGGTCGGCAACGGCGCCCACGCGCTCGAGGCCAAGGTCGATGGTCTTGGCGTGCTGCCTCTCGAGCCAGGCCAGCCAGTCGTCAAGCGAACGCGGGGAAGTCATGTCGGCAACGGGCCCTGCAAAAGAAAAATCGGCCGGGAGGGCCGATTTCTCGAAATTTCCGCGACGCTGATGGTCGCACGATTTTACAGCGGATAGTGGGTGAGCTTGGCCAGGAGACGGAACAATGTGTCGCGCATCTCATGGCGGTGGATGATGATGTCCACGGCGCCATGCTCGACCAGGAACTCCGAACGCTGGAAGCCTTCCGGCAGCTTCTGCCGCACCGTCTGCTCGATCACGCGTGGACCGGCGAAACCGATCAGCGCGTTGGGCTCCGCCGCGTTGATGTCACCGAGCATGGCGAGGCTGGCAGAAACGCCGCCGTACACCGGGTCGGTCATCACGGAAACGAACGGGACGCCGGCCAGCTTCATCTTCTCGAGCGCCGCCGCCGTCTTCGCCATCTGCATCAGCGAGAAAAGCGCCTCCTGCATGCGCGCACCGCCCGATGCCGCGAAACAGACCAGCGGGATCCTGTGCTCGAGGCAGACATCCACCGCCGCCACGAACTTGGTGCCGACCACCGAGCCCATGGAGCCGCCCATATAGCTGAACTCGAAGGCAGCCACCACGAGCGGCAGGTTGTTGAGATGGCCCTTGATCACGACCAGCGCATCCTTCTCGCCGGTTTCCTTCTGCGCGGCGGTGATGCGGTCCTTGTACTTCTTGCTGTCCCTGAACTTCAGGCGGTCGTCCGGAGCGATGCCGGCGGCGATCTCCTCGCGGCCGTCATGGTCCAGGAACGTGTCGATACGCTCACGCGCGTTGATGCGCAGGTGGTGATCGCACTTCGGGCAGACGCTCAGGTTGCGATCGAGTTCGGGCTTGTACAGGACGGCGTCACACTTGGGGCACTTGCGCCAGAGGCCCTCGGGCACGGAATTGCGACGCTCGTCGGCATTCTTGCCGACGTTGGGGAGAATTTTTTCGATCCAACTGGAGCTCATGTGGTTACCCTTGCACGCCGATCAGCCCGAAGTCGGGACTGGCCTCATTCCCTTGCAACAAGTGTCAGCGACGGTCCATGGCCTTGCGCATATCCTGCAGGATGGCGGCCAGCGCAGCGGGGATTGCCGAGACATCGCCCTGCAGCCGGCTGATCGCATCGACCAGCACCGACCCCACCACCACGCCGTCCGCATGGGCCGCGACCGCTGCGGCAGACTCCGCATCCTTGATACCAAAACCCACCCCGATGGGCAATTCACTGATGCCGCGGATGGTCCGGATGCGTTCCGCGACGGCCGGGATGTCCAGGGTGCTGGCCCCGGTCACCCCCTTCAGGGAGACATAATAGACATAGCCGCTGGCGGCTGCCGTGATCAGGACGATGCGTTCCGGGGAGGTAGTCGGCGCCAGCAGGTAGATGGGGTCGAGGTTGCGCTGGCGCAGCTCGGCCGTAAGGGCCCCGGCCTCTTCCGGCGGCAGGTCCACGGTCAGCACGCCGTCCACGCCCGCCTCGGCGGCCGCCTGCGCGAAGTTCGCATAGCCCATCACCTCGACCGGGTTGAGATAGCCCATCAGGACCACCGGCGTGCGCGCGTCGCGGCGGCGGAACTCGCGCACCATGCCGAGCACGTCGCGCAGGCTGACGTTGTGCTTCAGCGCGCGTTCGTGCGCCTTGGTGATGACGGGACCGTCCGCCATGGGATCGGAGAACGGCACGCCGAGCTCGATGATGTCGGCGCCCGCCTCCACCATCGCATGCATGGCCGGCACCGTGATGCCGGGTTCGGGATCACCGGCGGTGACATAGGGAATCAGCGCCTTGCGGCCATTGGCCTTCAGCGCGGCAAAACATTCGGCAATTCGTGACATGGATTCTGTTCCGGTTGCAGGGTCGGCTTACACCGAGATGCCATCGATTTTCGCCACGGTCAGCAGGTCCTTGTCGCCGCGACCGGAAAGGTTGCAGATGATGACCTGGTCGCGCTGCATCGTCGGCGCGAGCTTCTGCACATAGGCCACGGCATGGCTGGATTCGAGCGCGGGAATGATGCCTTCCTTGCGCGTGAGTTCGCGGAAACCGGCCAGCGCCTCGTCGTCGCTGATGCCGACGTAATTCACGCGGCCGATGTCCTTGAGCCAGCTGTGCTCGGGACCGACGCCCGGGTAATCGAGGCCGGCGGAAACCGAGTGCGTCTCGATGATCTGGCCGTTGTCGTCTTCCATCAGGTAAGTGCGGTTGCCATGCAGCACCCCGGGTCGGCCGGCGTTGAGCGGTGCCGCATGCGCGCCGGAATCGAGGCCGTGGCCCGCTGCCTCGACGCCGTACATCGCAACGCCAGCATCGTTCAGGAACGGGTGGAAAAGACCGATGGCATTCGAGCCGCCGCCGACACAGGCCACCAGCGCATCGGGCAGCTTGCCGGCCTGCTTCAGGCACTGCTCGCGCGCCTCGCGGCCGATGATG
>JAJNDL010000118.1 GCA_021156385.1 Moraxellaceae bacterium
GCACTCGACCTGCTCATCACCACGAGCAACTCGACAGCGCATCTTGCCGCTGCGACCAACGCGCCAACCTGGGTGATCCTGCCCATGGGCTCGGGCCTGCTCTGGTACTGGGGCTACAAGCCGCAATGTCGCTGGTATCCGCACATCCGCTTGTTCAGGACCCGGGATTCCACCGACTGGACGAATGTCATCGATGAAGTCACATGCGCCCTTAGAGAGAAAATAAAATGACAAAAAACAGCTCTTCGCCCCTGATCCGTGTCTTCATCGGCTATGACCGGCGCGCGCCCATCCTGTTCCATGTGCTCTCGCACAGCATCCTGCAGAATGCCTCGAAACCCGTGGCCATCACGCCGCTCGTGCTGCCGCACTTCGACGATGTGCTGAAACGCGACATCAACGAGAACCAGTCAACCGAGTTTTCATTCTCCCGCTTCCTGACGCCTTATCTCTCGGGCTTCGAGGGCTGGTCGCTCTTCATCGACAACGACATGGTCTTTCTCGACGACATCGCGAAACTCTGGGAGCTTCGCGATGACCGCTACGCCGTACAGGTCGTGAAGCACACGCATCAGCCGAAGGAAGCCACGAAGTTCCTCGGCGAGAAGCAGACCTCCTACGAGAAAAAGAACTGGTCGAGCGCCATGCTCTTCAACAATGCCCGCTGCCGTGCACTGACTCCGGAGTTCGTCAGCACCGCCTCCGGCCTGCAGTTGCACCAATTCAAGTGGCTGGAGAGCGACGAGGAGATCGGCGAGATTCCGCACCGCTGGAACCACCTCGTCGACTATGACCCGACGATTCCGCTCGACCAGGTCTCCAACCTGCATTACACGCTCGGCGGCCCCTACTACAGCGCCTACCAGGACTGCGCCTATGCGGATGCCTGGACCGGTGCCCGCGACTCCCTGCTGGTCGTGGAGGAACGCAAGCTGAAATAAGGCATGTGCCCGCCGCAATGCGCGGGCAGCATCCGAAAGAAAATGGCGGCCCGAGGGCCGCCATTTTCTTGGATCCGCTCCAGGCCTAGGCCTTGCTTCCCCCGGTCTTCCATTGGCTCACGCCCAGGAAGATGACGCGCAGCTGTCGCGCCACCAGATCGATCATCAGGGCTTCTTCCTCCGGATGGCCGGCCGGCAGGGCCAGGATCTGGTCGGTGGCCATCACCATATTGTTGACCACGAGCTGGGCAATCATCTGCAGGTCGCTGCTGGTCACGCTGCGCTCGGGGACGAGCAGGGCGAGGTCGGTGGCGAGTTCGCTGACAAAGAAGCGGAGCTCATTGCGGATGGCGAGACGGGTCGTGGTCGCCCCGGAGAAGAACTCGCGGATCGCGAAGCGGAAATAGCGGTGCTGCTCGCGCACATAGCGCACATAAATCGACACCGAGCTGCGAATGAGCTGCTCCGTCGGCAGTGGCTTGCTGCGCAGGTCGCGCATCTCGGCGCGCAGGGCGCGGAAGGACTCGTCGACCAGCTCCAGGCCCAGGCTGTCCATGCCGCGGAAGTGCCGGTAGAAAGCAGCCGGCACCACCCCGGCCGCCTTGGTCACCTCGCGCAGGCTGAGACTGGAGAAGGTGCGGTCCTCTCCGAGCAGGTCGAGCGCCGCCTCAATCAGGGCCTGACGGGTCCGGGAGCGCCGGGCCTCATGGCCGCCTTCCTCGCCTTCACCTGCCTCTTTCCCCTTTTTCTTGTAAACAGCCATTCAAACGTCCCAGACAGGTGAACACCCAAGTCGCGAAAACACAATTTAAACCATTTGAAAAACAATGACATACCCACTCATCAGAAAAATAGTGAACAGTTGTTGACTAAAATTCCGAGAGAGGCTTTCATGTGAACACTTGTTCACAAGGCGTTCCGAACCCGAACGCAAGGAGCCTCAGCGATGCTGAACCTCATCGATACCGCGCTCAAGAGCCCTCTCGCTCGCATCCTCACTTGGCCGCACAGCCCGGAGAGCTATCTCGAGTTCCTGGCTCCGGAAGTCGGCGGCAAGGCCATCAAGGCGACCGTGAAAAGCGTCCGCCAGGAGACCAACCGCGCCGTCTCCCTGGTGCTGCAGCCCAACCATCGCTGGAAAGGTCACGTCCCGGGACAGTACGTCAGCCTGACCGTCAGTCTCAACGGCCGCCGCCACACCCGCTGCTTCACCGTCTCCGGGGAAGAGCAGGGCTGCCCGGTGGTTACCATCCAGTCCCATGACGGCGGCGTGGTATCCAACTGGGCCAATGAGTCCGTCTGGGTCGGTGACAGCGTGGAAATCAGCGCCCCGGCCGGCGACTTCATCCTCCCGGCCAAGCGTCCCGAGCGTTTCCTGCTCATCGCCGGCGGCAGCGGCATCACGCCGGTCCGCGCGCTGCTGGACCAGCTCGTGGCCGAGGATTATGCCGGTCAGGTGGACGTTCTTTATTACGTGCCCAGCCGGAAGGACGCGATTTTCCTCGCCCATCTCACCGCTGTCACGCAGACGAACCGGAATATGCGCCTGCACCTGGTCGAAACCCGCAACAGTCACGCAGCGCTGCGCGGCCATTTCACGGCCGGTCACCTGGAGGCCATCGGTGCCGAACTGGGCACCAGTGCAGCGTATGTCTGCGGCCCGGCGGCGCTGATCGAGGCCGTGGAGCAGCACTGGCTGGGCGCTGGTGTTGCCGATCGCCTGACGCTGGAGCGCTTCCAGGCCGTGAAGGCCCCGGTAGCCACCAGCGCCGATGCCGTACCGGTCGAGTTCCGCGACAGCGGCGTCACCACGACGGCTCCCGGCCGCACCCTGCTGGATGCCGCCGAAGGTGCCGGCCTCACGCCCACCAGCGGCTGCCGTCAGGGCATCTGCCGCACCTGCACCTGCCGCAAGCTCGCGGGCAAGGTGCGTGATATCCGCACCGGCGAAATCTCCGGTGACGGCGAAGAAGACATCGCGATCTGCGTCACCGTCCCCGTCACGCCCGTGACGCTGGACCTTTGATCGCTACGCCAATTGTTTAGGGAATAAAGGAGTACCTGACATGAGCAACCTCAGCATCCACAACAAGATTTCCGGCGTCATCGGCCGCAGGCTCACCAAGGAACAGGTGGAAGCCTTCGGCGCCGAGATCGACGCCCTTCGTGCCCGCATTACCGCCGACCTCGGCGAGAAAGACGTGCAGTACATCAAGAGCATCATCCGTCTGCAGCGCCGCCTCGAGATCGGCGGCCGTGCCGCGATCTACGCCGGCATCGTGAATCCGCTGGCCTGGGCCGTCGGCGTCGGCGCACTGGGTGCCGCCAAGATCCTCGACAACATGGAAATCGGCCACAACATCATGCACGGCCAGTTCGACTGGACCAACGACCCGGAGCTGCGCGGCAAGAAGTTCGAATGGGATACCGTGTGCCCGGGCGACCAGTGGCGCCACTCGCACAACTACATGCACCACACCTTCACCAACATCGTCGGCAAGGACCGTGATGTCGGCTACGGCATCCTGCGCATGGCCGATGAGCAGCCCTGGCACCCCGGCTATCTGCTGAACCCCGTCTATGCCTTCCTGCTGGCGGTTTTCTTTCAGTGGGGCGTGGGCGTGCACGATCTGGAGCTGGCCGACCTCTCCCGCGGCAAGTGGAAATGGAGCGAGAAGAAAGACATGGCCAAGGCCTTCCTGAAGAAGGCCCGCAAGCAGGTGCTGAAGGACTACGTCGTCTTCCCGGCACTGGCCGGCCCCTTCTTCCTGCCCGTGCTGGCCGGCAATGTCGTGGCCAACCTCATCCGCAACCTCTGGACCTTCCTGATCATCTTCTGCGGCCATTTCACCGAAGGCGTCGAGATGTTCACGGAAGAAGAGTGCGAAAACGAAACCAAGCCAGAGTGGTATATCCGTCAGCTGCTGGGCTCCAGCAACATCGAAGGCGGCAAGTGGTTCCACATCATGTCCGGCAACCTGAGCCACCAGATCGAGCACCACATGTTCCCGGACATCCCTGCCAACCGTTATGCGGAGATGGCCGTGGAAGTGCAGGCCATCTGTGAGAAGTATGGACTCCCGTACAACACTGGCTCGTTAGGCAAACAGTTTGGCACGGTGGTCAAGCGTATCTTCCGCCTATCATTGCCGACCTTCAGCAAGTCGCAGGAAAGTGCCCTGGTGTGAACCACCGCACCTTCCGAAACGCGCCCTGATGGGCGCGTTTTCATTTGCGGCCAGCCAAAAACAAAAAAGAGGCCTGGAAATGACTGAATCCGCCACGCTTGCCACAGCTCCCTCCGTCGCCGCTCCGCGCCAGGCAACCGGCCGCCACCTCAGCCCCGAGGGCTATGCCGCTTTCGGTGCAGCGCTCGACGCCATCCGTGCGCGCGTCACTGCCGATATCGGCGAACGCGACCTGCGTTATATCCGCCGAATGATCCGCTTCCAGCGCACCGCCGAGATCGGCGGCCGCCTTGCCCTGTTCGCACTGTTGCTTGGCTTCAGTCCGATTGTCTTTGGACTCGGTGTCCTGCTGCTCGCTCTTTCCAAGATCCTCAACAACATGGAAATCGGGCATAACGTCATGCATGGCCAGTACAACTGGACGAACGATCCGAAACTGCGTGGCAAGGATTTCGAGTGGGACAGCGCCTGCCCGGCGGACCAGTGGCGCCACTCGCACAATTATGTGCACCACAACTTCACCAACATCCTCGGCAAGGACCGCGACATCGGTTACGGCATCCTGCGCATGGCCGACGAGCAGCCCTGGAAACCTAAGCATCTGTTCCAGCCGTTTCGTGCCGTGCTCATGGCCCTGATCTTCGAATGGGGTGTCGCCATGCACGACCTGGAGATGGATCGCCTGCGCGCCAAGGAGATTTCCTGGCAGTCCGTCCGCGAGCGTTTCTGGCAGTCCATACGCAAGATGGGCCGTCAGGGCCTGAAGGATTACGTGATCTTCCCGCTGCTTGCCTTTCCGATTTTCGGCACGGTGCTGCTGGGCAACTTTCTCGCCAACATCATCCGCAATGTCTGGGCCTTCGTGATCATTTTTTGCGGGCATTTCACCACTGACGTGGTGATGTTCACCGAAGAGGAAACCGCAAACGAAACCCGCGGTGAGTGGTACGTGCGCCAGCTGCTCGGCTCCAGCAACATCCGTGGCCCGCGCTGGTTCTATGTGCTGTCCGGCCACCTGAGCCACCAGATCGAGCATCACCTCTTCCCGAACATGCCGGCGCACCGCTACCAGGAAATCCAGCCTGAAGTGGAGGCGCTCTGTCGCCAGTACGGACTGCCCTATCACACTGGCTCGCTGAGCAGGCAGTTCAGTGAGGTGGTGATGCGCATCCTGCGCCTGTCGCTGCCGTCCCGCGGAAACATGCACACCGCCAATGCCTGAGCCAGGCACCGTGCCTGGCTGCCGGCCGAGCCGGCCAAGAAAAAGCCGCCTGGACATCAGGCGGCTTTTTTGTTT
>JAJNDL010000119.1 GCA_021156385.1 Moraxellaceae bacterium
AGCTGCTTGAGGTCATAGTCGATCTCGCCATCGTAGAAATCCGCCACCTCGACCAGCATCTGGTCCAGGGTGCCGGACTCCTCGCCCACCATCAGCATCTGCAATACCAACGGCGAAAAAAGGCCGGTGGCCGTGGCCGCACGGCTGATGTTGTCGCCGCGCTCGATGGCGACGGCCATTTCCCGCACCGCCTGCCCGACGAATTCGTTGTCCAGCGCGCGCGACGTGACGTTCAGCGTCTGGATGACGGGAATGCCGGAACGCAACATCATGGCCATGCAGCGGGCGAAGCGGCTCAACACCATGCGCCGGTAGATATCGCCGACGAGGGGCAGCCCGAGTCGCCAGCGGTCGCGCCGGTAGATACCCGCCTCCGTGCGCACGTATTGGCGCCAGAGAAAAAAGGCGATCGCCAGCAGGCAGGCCAGCAGCACGCCGTAATGAACCAGGAAATCGGAAGTGCCGATGAGCATTCGGGTAGGCAGCGGCAACTCCGCCTTGAACCGGGAGAAGAGCCGGGCGAAGCTGGGAATCACCATGTAGTTCATGAGCAGGATCGCGCCGGTGATCACGATCAGCACGATGCCGGGATAGCGGGTCGCCTGCTTCATGCGCTTGCCCGTTTCCCGCTCGCTCTCCAGATGACGGCCCAGCTCGAAAAATGCCTCGTCCAGCCGTCCGGTGTTTTCTCCCACATTGATCATGTTGACGAAGAGCGGCGTAAACGTTTGCGGGAATTGCGCCAGGGCGGAGGAAAGTTCCTTGCCCGACTCCAGGCTGTCGGCGCAGCCCGCCAGGTTCTCGGCCAGTTTCTCGGAACGGCTGCTGACGGAGAGAATGCGTATCGCCTGCACCACCGGGATGCCGGCCTTGATCATGCTGCCCATCTGCCGGCAGAACATGAGCAGCTCTTCCGTCGCCACGGCACGCTGGTAGAAGTCGTTAAGCCTTTTTCCCGGAGCGCCGGCGGCCGCGCCGATGGTGATCGGCATGATGCGCTGCGCCGCCAGCAGCGTCAGCACCGCATCCACGCTGCCCGCTTCCAGGCGGCCTTCCACGCGTTTGCCGCGCACGTCGCGGCCACTGTATCGATAGAGGCTCATGATCAGTCCGCGTCGATCAGACGCATCACCTCGGCAAGGCTGGTCTGGCCGGCAACGAGCAGATCGATGGCGCTGACCAGCAACGGCACGTAACCGGGACTCTTCCGGGCCGCGCTGACGAAGGCCTGCTGATCGTTGCGACGCAGGGCCTCGCTCATGGCTTCGTTGAATTCCAGCCACTCGTGCACGCCGATGCGCCCGTAATACCCCGTCTGGTTGCAATGACTGCAGCCCTGGCCGCGGTAGAGCGTCCTGCCGTCCAGGTCGACCCCGGTGAGGCGCTGCAGCAGCGCGGTGTCCTGCGCCTCCGGCGTGTCGGGCAACCTGCATTCGTCGCAGAGCTGGCGCAGCAGGCGCTGCGACAGGATGGCGCGCAAGGCGCTTGCCGCCAGATAAGGCTCTATGCCCATGTCGATGAAGCGGATGCTGGAGGAGATGGCATCGTTGGTGTGCAGGGTGGAAAACACCAGGTGGCCGGTGATGGCGCCGCGCAGCCCGATTTCCGCCGTCTCCCGGTCGCGGATCTCGCCGATCAGCAGCACGTCCGGATCCTGGCGCAGCGCGGTGCGCAGCACGCGTCCGAAACTCAGGTCTATCTTGGTGTTGACCTGCACCTGGGTGATGCGCGGCAGGCGGTATTCGATGGGGTCCTCCACGGTGATGATCTTCACCGAAGGCTGGTTGATCTCGGCCAGCGCCGCATACAGCGTGGTGGTCTTGCCGGACCCCGTCGGCCCGGTGACCAGGATCATGCCGTGCGGCCGCTGGATGAAGGTGCGCAGGCGGGACAGGATGTGGCGCGGCAGGCCGACACTGTCCAGGGACTGGAGGCTGCGCGAATGATCGAGCAGGCGCAGCACGACCGATTCGCCGTAGGGCACCGGCAGCGTGGAGAGACGTACATCTATGGTCTTGCCCAGCACCTTGATGCTGAAGCGGCCGTCCTGGGGCAGGCGTTTCTCGGAAATATCCAGTTGCGACATGATCTTGAGCTTGAGCACCAGCGCCGCGGCGATGCGCTTCTCGTTCACCACCTGCTCCTGCAGCGCGCCGTCGATGCGGCGGCGAATGCGCAGCACGGTCTCGTCCGGCTCGATGTGGATGTCGGAGGCCTTGCTGCGTATTGCCTCCTCGAAGATCGACTGCAGCAGGCGCGCGACCGGCGCCTCGCTGTCGGCAGCCGAAGCCGCCAGCTTGGCGGCATCGTAGGCGCTCTCCGTGAGCTCGACCTCCAGCTCGCTGGCGATGCTGGCAATCTCGTGCTGGCGGCTGTATTGCACGTCGATGGTGCTCAGCAGGTCACTCTCGCTGACCACCGCCGTGTTGATGACGGCGCCCAGCCGGCGCTGCAGCTCGTCGATGGCGTGGATATCCAGCGGGTCCGACATCCCCACCAGATAGGCCCCGTCGCGCTGATCGAGAATGATGGCGCGGTAGCGGCGCGCGATAGCCTCGGGCAGCCGATGCACCAGCTCCTGCCGCAGGGGGTAGTTGCGGATATTGACGAGCGGAATGCGCAGCTGCTTGGACAGCAGCTCCAGGAGAGCCTTCTCGCTGATGAGCTTGAGATCGATCAGCGTGCGCCCAAGTTTCTTGCGGGTCAGCCGCTGCTCGCCCAGCGCCTGGTTCAGCTGCTCCTCGCTGATGAGGCCGCCCTCGAGCAGCAGATCGCCGATGCGGACTCTTTGCCGGATATCGTCCATGCGCGCCTCAGGGCCTGCCCGCCGGAGCCGGAGCCGACGCGGCCGTGCCGGTGCCGCTGTCGGCGAAATCCGCAGGCGTGAGGCCGTAGCGCGACCCGTGCAGGCCGATGAACTGTTCGGTAGCAAGGCTTTCGGTGAGCATGGGCCGGAGCAGGATCACCAGCTCGGTCTTGCGGGCCGCGGAACGCTTCTGCTGGAACAGGTGCTTGATGACGGGAATGCGGCCCAGCAGCGGGGTCGTGGCCAGGGTCTGCTGCTGTGCGGACTGCATGAGGCCGCCGATCACCACGACCTTGCCGGGCTCGGCCTGCACCATGGTGTCGGACTCGCGGATATTGCTGAAGGCCAGCGGCAGCTGCAGCTGGGCGAAGCCCAGGTCGATGCGCTTGTTCTGGTCCCGCACTTCGGAAACGC
The DNA here is from genome assembly GCA_021156385.1 of Moraxellaceae bacterium. GTDB lineage: Bacteria > Pseudomonadota > Gammaproteobacteria > Pseudomonadales > Moraxellaceae > UBA2031. The sequence goes on from JAJNDL010000119.1 coordinate 3,221, forward strand.
TGGGATGCACATGCAGGATGATGCGGCCCTCCTGGCTGATCTGCGGCGTGATGTCCAGGGCCACACCGGAGAAGAAAGGCGTCAGCGTCACCTCCGGCGTCGTTACCGGCGCCGCCGTGCCCGAGGTCGTGGTGGTGGTCGACACGTGGGTGACGAAGAACTCGTCGCTGCCGACCTTGATGACGGCTTTCTGGTTGTTCATGGCCGTGACGCGCGGGCTGGACAGGACCTGGACGTTGCCCTGCGTCTTCAGCAGCTCCAGCACACCGGTGAAGTCGTTCAGGCTGAAGGCCGCGCCGAAGACGCCGCCGATCTGGTCGGGATTGCTCAGGGGCACGCTACCCACTCGGGTGACGAGCGTCTTGTTGGCGGCCAGTTCGCCGATGGCGCTCCAGTTGATGCCCTGCTGATAGCCGTCGTTCAGCTCCACCACCAGGATCTTGGCCTCTATCGTGACCTGGCGTGTAAGGTTGGCCTCGGTCTGACTCAGGAATTCGGCCACAGCACGCATGAGTTCGGGCGACGCCGTGTTGACCACGACCGTGCCTGCCTGCGGGTTGACGATGGCGAAGCCGCTCTTGCCCACGATCTGGCTGAGCGTGCCTTGCAGATCCTTCCAGAAATCCATCGCGGAGGAGGTGGTGATCTGGGTCGACGTGGTATCGGCCGCACCATGGCCGCCAGAGCTGGCGCTGCTGCCGGCGCCGCTGCCCGTCCCCTGGCTGCCCGCCCCGGAAACACCGCGCGTTCTTTCCACCGAGCGCCCGGACACCAAGGTTTCCGAGCGTCCGCTGCGCAGTGCATTCAGGTAATTGAGCTGGAAAATGCGCACGCTCTGCGAGTTCGAACTGATCCGGTAGCCGTAGGGCGTTTCCACGTAGCCGTAGCCGTAGTTGTCGCTGACCGCCTTCAGTGCTTCTTCGAGATTCACGTTGTTGAGGCGCAGAGTGATGCTGCCGCCGAGATCGGGACTGATCAGTATGTTCTTCTTGCTGCCGTCCATCAGGGTCATGAAGAAATCTCGCGCCGGCATTCTGTCGACCACGACATCGAAGCGGCGATCTTCGCCAGCCGGGTGCTTGCCGGCAGAAGCAGCGTCGCCCGCGCCGGCAGTCTGTCCCGCCAGCAGCAGCACCAGCAGGACGATGCCTGTCCGGGCCGGCCACCAGCGGCATTCATTCTTGTTTTTCATAATCGATCTCAGGCGCCGTTGCTTCCGGAGCAAACATCTTCAGGGTTATTTCTTTTCCTTTGTGCACTATCACCACGGCATCGGGCAGTATGCGGCGCACGGTCACGCCATGACCGCTCTGTCCCTCCCCCAGCAAGTCGTCGCCAATCATGGCGACACGCCGTCCCGTCGAGTAACGGATGTAGCGCAGCGTGGGCAGCGGCGCTGCTTCAGCGTTGCCGGCACCCGGCACCGCGGCCGCCGTGGCAACAGTTCGTGCCGGCGGGCGTGTCGGGTCCAGCGCCGCCAGCGCGCTCCGCGCGGGCAACATGAGCAGAAGAACGACGCCGCAGCAAAGCCGGAGCGGTGCAGCAGCGCTCCTGCGTCTTGCAGCGTTTCCTGCCGAACAGGGAATGCGGTATTCAGGCACGGATAAAAGCCTCTTCCAGGCTGAGCGTGAAAAGCTCCACCTGCACGGTATTGTTCGGCCAGCTCTTCACCTGATAATCCAGCTTCTGCCAGTACAGGCCGGCCTGTTGCTCGATCGCCTTCAGATAACTGACAACGTGGAAATAATCGCCGCGCAGCGTGACTTCCAGGGTATGTCGATAGAGCTTGCCGGAGCCCACGGCACCGACCAGCTCGGCGGGGCGGCTGTTGAGCGCCAGCACCCTGACGCCGTAGCGGTCGGCCAGGATCGTGCTCAGCACGTCCTGCATGAGATCGGGACTGAGGAAGCCGGCAAGCTGGCCAGCAATATCGCTCTGCAGCTGCTCCCTGGCCTGGGCAGGGTCGGCTGCCGCTATGGTTTCTTCGCGCTGCAACTGCAACAACGCTGCCTGTATATTGGCTGCCTGCTGCTTGAGCTCGGCCACCTGCGCCTGTTGCTGGCGACGCTGCTTGCCGGCCTGCGCCAGACCATCGAACAGCAGAAAGCCAAACAGCAGCAGCGGCACCAGGAAGATCAGTCCGCGCTCGCGCAGGCCAAGCGCCATGAAGCGGCACCGCATGGCTTCGAACAGGT
>JAJNDL010000450.1 GCA_021156385.1 Moraxellaceae bacterium
CGGTTGAGTTTCGACTGCAGGTCCTTGTAGCCCTTGTCGTAGGCGGCCATGTGCTCGTAGATAGCCTGAGCCTTGTTGAACTGGCGCTTGCGCTCGAAGTCGAGGGCCAGGTTGTAGAGGTTTGCCATCACCTCTTCGCCCATCGGGACGCGGCTGAAACGATCGAAGGCTGCGTCGAGCTGCCCCTGACCCTGCAGTGCCAGGCCCATCATGCGGTTGGTTTCGGCCGACTCGTCGTCGGATTTGAGCTTGCCCGCTTCGGTCACCAGGAAGCGCTTGGTGGTGAGCGCGAGGTGGCCGATCACCAGCAGCGATGCCGGGAACACCAGGTGCAACCAGGTACCGGCACTGGCGAGCAGCACGAATTCGACGCCCAGCAATGCGATGAAAACCACCGCCGTGGCACTGCCGGCCATGCCGGCCGATAGGCGCGGCAGGCCCGCCACCAAATAGGCCGCGATCAGCAGGAAGAGGCCGAGCTCCGCCCAGAGACTCCAGCCCGGCTGCACGATGAAATGCTCCCCCAATATGCTGGAGGTGATGTGCGCGATCAATTCGACCGGCGTGATGGCCGTGTAGCCCGGTGCGGGGAACTGCACACCCACTCCGGTCGCGGTCGCGCCGATGAGGACGATCTTGTCCGCGTATTTGCTCGCAGGGATTTTCCCGCTGAGAACGTCATAGAACGAGTCGACGGCGAACGCCGCCCGCCCGTCCTTGCCCTTGTAGAACTGCGGCAGCATGTGCGCCATGGGGTCCGTCCTGACCCGCAGCTTTCCGATCTGGACTGATTCGCCGACGTTGAGCTTGATGTCGGACGGCGCGAGGTTCAGGCTGCTCGCCGCAGCCAGCAATGCCATCGAAGGCACTGCGTTGCCATAGTAGTTGACCAGCATCGGCTCGTACCGTACTGCGCCATCGACGTCATTGAGTTGGTTGAGGTGGCCCACGCCCTGCGCCGCTGCGCCAATCGTGTCGATCGGCTCCTGGGCTCGAAGGGCGGGTTCCGAAAAGCCGCTGGTTTCTTTGATGGTGCTCTTGAGGGCAAACCCGGGCAGAGGCTTGTCCGCGTTGCCCTGCGGCTCGCCCAGCGAGAAAAAGGATGGCACCAGCACATTGCCCGCCTTGGCCATGCTGGCCGCAAGCTGGGCATCGGTATCCATTGCCTTCTCGGCCTCCGCGATGACCTTGGCGAGTTGCTCGGCCTGGCCGCCCGCGCCTTCCGGCACCGGTCCCAGCGCTTCCTTGATCTTGCGGATGAACTGCAGTCCGCGGTCGGTCTGCGGCTCGAAGAAGAAGACTGTCTGGACGATGGTCTTGGCCTTGGCTGCAGCGAGCTGATCGATCAGCTGGGCGTGAACATCGCGGGGCCACGGCCAGCGCCCGATGTTGGCGATGCTCTGGTCGTCGATGGCGATGATGGCAATCCGGTCGGAGGGCTGTCGGCCGCTGCTGGTGCTGGCGAAGCCGAAGAAGATGTACTCACGCCCGCCCCTCGTCCAGAGAAACTCTTCAAAACACTGCGGTTTTCCGCAGCATTCCATACACCCGCGACGCCAGGAAAGGGGTGCAGGCCTCCGGTTCGACGTTAACAGACGGTACAGCAGCGGACAAGGGACTTTGTCACGCGCCAAATACAAATTGTTGCAATTTCAGACTGTAGTGCGCGGCCTACGCAGGATCGACACCCGACGCGCGGCGGCGGGCCTGTAGCAGTTTGCTGATGGCCAGCACCAGCAACGCGCCGCCGGCGGCGGCCGCGTATTCCCAGGCCTTGTCGGGTGACACGAACGGCTTCAGTGCCGGATCGGTATAGGCCATCTGGCCCGCGATCCAGCCCAGGAGCATAGCCCCGAGCGTGATGATGATCGGGAACCGGTCCATCAGCTTGAGCACCAGCTGGCTGCCGGCCACGATGATCGGGATGCTGACCAGCAGGCCGAAGATGACCAGCGGAAGCTGGTGTTTGCCGGCGGTCTCGGCGGCGCCGGCGATTGCGAGCACGTTGTCCACGCTCATCACCAAGTCGGCAATGATCACCGTCTTGACGGCCCCCCACAACTTGTCGCTGGTGCTGATGTTTGCGTGCCCCTCGTCATCCTGGGGCACCATCAGCTTGACGCCGATCCAGATCAGCAGCAGGGCTCCCACCACCTTGAGGTAGGGAATGGCAAGCAGCGCGAGCGCAAAGGCGATCAGGATGACCCGCAGCACGATCGCGCCCAGGGTGCCGAAGAAGATGCCCTGCTTGCGTTGTTTGGGCGGCAGGCCCCGGCAGGCCAGCGCGATCACCACCGCATTGTCCCCGCCGAGCAGAATGTCGATCAGGATGATCTGGCCGACGGCGATCCAGAACGGGGCGGCGAGGAAGTCTTCCATGCGAGGTGTCGGAAACGGGTTTGCTTGAAGCGGAACACCGATTGTCCCTCAGGACAATCGGTCCGCAGTTGTGGATAACCGCAACAGCGCCCTACAGGAGCGCCTTCAGCAGCTTGGCCATCTCGGAGGGATTGCGCGTAACCTTGAAGCCGCACTCTTCCATGACGGCTAGTTTGGCTTCGGCCGTGTCGGCGCCGCCGGAGATCAGCGCGCCGGCGTGGCCCATCCGCTTGCCCGCCGGCGCGGTGACTCCCGCGATGAAGCCGACGATCGGCTTTTTCATGTTGTCCTTGCACCAGCGGGCGGCGTCCGCCTCGTCCGGGCCGCCGATCTCGCCGATCATGATCAC
>JAJNDL010000120.1 GCA_021156385.1 Moraxellaceae bacterium
GCCCGTGCCCATCCGCCACATGGATTTCGGTTTCGAGAAGCACCCGCTCAAGCGTTACTTCTACGACGACAACGCCTTCGCCTCGGCCTTCTTCATGGCGTTCTCGGCGGTGATCCCGCAGGGCGAGCGTTTCTTCATCCACTCCGTGCGGCATTACCGCGACCAGATCAACGATCCGGAGCTGGAGGCACGCGTGACCGGCTTCATCGGGCAGGAAGCCATGCACGGCAAGGAGCACGACGCCGTCAACGCCGCCTACGAGCAGATGGGCTTTCCGCTGGGCCGCATCGACCGCAACGTGCGCGACGCGTTGCGCTGGCTTTCCAAGAAGCTGCCGAAGCCGGCACAGCTCGCCTTCACCGCGGCGCTGGAGCATTACACCGCCATCATTTCCGAATACATGCTCACGCATCCCGAGGTGCAGGCGAAATTCGAGCCCACCGTCGGCAGGTTCATCTTCTGGCACATGATGGAAGAGACCGAGCACAAGGCGGTGGCCTTCGATGTCTATGAAAAATGCATCGGCAGCTATGCGCTGCGCGCCGGCGTCATGATCCCGACGACATTCGTGCTGATCGCCGCGCTGGCCCATCTGCAGCTCTATCTGCTCGACAAGGATGCCCAGCGCCCGACGCGCGGCCGCTGGCGCGACACCCTGCGCGGCTTCGCCGCCATCTACGGGCCGCGCGGCCTCTTCGGCAGCGTGGCCCCCAAGCTGCTGGACTACTTCCGGCCCGGCTTCCATCCCAACGACCACGACACGACCGCGCTGCTGGAGGAATTCCGCGAGAAATTCTTCGGCGCCGGGGGCGAGCTCAGCGAGCAGCTCAAGAAAACCGTGACCCCGCAGGCGCGCGTGGCCGCCTGAACCCTGCAATCTGTGAACTGACACAAGAGGAAAACGCGAATGGCAACCATCGACCTCGACCTCATGCTCAAGAAGGTCAAGAGCACACAATGGGCGCTGGCCGACATCGACTGGGAGGCGCCGGGCGCCGAGCTCGTCACCGGCAACCCGGAGCTGTATGCCAAGCTCAAGCCCTTCATGGCCGATCTCATGTGGATCGAGCACGTGGGCGCACGTGCCTTTGCCGCCATGGCCAAGGTGGCGCCGACCGACACCCTGCGCGAGATCTACAGCTACTTCCACGCCGAGGAGCAGCGCCACGCCAATGCCGAAATGGCCCTGATGAAGCGCTGGGGCATGCTGGACGGTGAAGACGACCTGCCCGAGCCCAACATCAACCTGCGCCTGGTGATCGAGTGGCTGGACACCTATGCGGATGAAATGCCCTTCTACGTGCTGGGCACCGTGATCCCCATGCTGGAAATCGCGCTGGACGGCGCGCTCTGCAAATTCCTGCTGGATACGGTGGACGATCCGGTGTGCCACCAGGCCTTTGAGCTCATCAACGGCGATGAAGCCCGCCACCTCGGCGTGGGTTTCTCCGTGATGGAGTCCACCGTGGTCGGCAAGCCCCTGAGCAAGCTGATGATGATGATGGGCCCGATGATCGATCCGCGCCTCATCCTCGGCATCCTTACCTATTTCCCGCTGCTCAACAAAATGCGCGACAACGTCGTCGAGATGGGCCTTCCCGAAGAGCAGCTCTACAAGGTGATGAAGAAGTTCGAGCAGATCGGCGGCCGCACGGCCGAAGGCCGGCGCAATCCCTGGTACCAGCTCATTGCCTGGCATTCACGTCAGGTGGTGAACCGCGACAGCAAGCTCTATCACGTGCCGGTCGATGCCCTGGTCAAGCTCACCAGCTATATCCCGGCCAAGGCCTTGCCGGCCGTCCCGAGCTGGGTCAAAGAGCTGACGTATAAGACCGCCGCCTGACACCGGCAGGCCCGGCCCGTCGTCGTTCGGGCCTGCCTCCTTTCTTCCGGCCGTGTGAACGGCCGCGCAGCATAACGAGTTGAGTATGAGCAGCACTGCAAAGTCCAGCAGCCGCAAAAAGGCTGCGCCCGCCGCCACGCCCGTGGCCTCCGTCCTGATCATCGGCGCCGGTTTTGCCGGCCTGGGCTCGGCCATCCGCCTGCGCCAGGCGGGCATCGACGACATTGTCATCCTGGAGCGCGGCAGCGACGTGGGGGGCACGTGGCGCGACAACCAGTATCCGGGCGCCGCCTGCGACATCCCCTCCAACCTGTATTCCTATTCCTTCGCGCAGAACCCGAACTGGTCACGCAGCTTTTCCGGCGCCAGGGAAATCCTGGGCTACATCCATCACCTGGTCGACGAATTCAAGCTGCGCCCGCTGATCCGCTTTCAGAAAAATGTCACGGGCCTGAGCTTCGACGAAAAGGCCGGCATCTGGACGGCGAGCATCGAAGGCGGCGAGAGCCTGCAGGCGCGCGCCGTGGTCATGGCGCAAGGACCGCTCTCCAATTCCAGCTGGCCCGCCATTGCCGGCCTGGAGAGCTTCGAAGGCCACAAGATCCACAGCGCGCGCTGGGACCACGACTACGACTTCACCGGCAAACGCGTCGCCGTGATCGGCACCGGCGCCAGCGGCATCCAGATCATTCCCGAGCTGGTGAAGCAGGCCGGCTTCGTGAAGGTGTTCCAGCGCACCCCGGCCTGGGTATTTCCGCGCCCCGACTTCAGCACGCCGGAATGGAACAAGACGCTGTTCCGCAAATTGCCGGCGGCGCAGACCGCACTGCGTAAGGCGCTGTACTGGACGCATGAATCGATGGCGCTGAGCGTGATCTGGAATTCGCCGCTGACCTCGGTGGGCGAACGCCTCGCGCTGGCCCACCTGAAAAACCAGGTCAAGGATCCCTGGCTGCGCCGTCAGCTCACGCCCAACTTCCGCCTGGGTTGCAAGCGCGTGCTGATCTCCAATGATTATTACCCGGCGCTGCAGGCACCCAACTGCAAGCTCATCACCTGGCCCATCGTGAATATATCGCCCAAGGGCGTGCGCACGGTGGAGGGGGTCGAGCACCAGTTCGACTGCATCGTCTTCGCCACGGGTTTCGACGTGAGCAAGAGCGGCACGCCCTTCCCGGTGACGGGCCTGGGCGGCCGCCAGCTCGCCGAGGAATGGTCGCGCGGCGCGCAGGCCTACAAGAGCATCAACGTCGCCGGCTATCCCAACCTCTTCCTCACCTTCGGCCCCAACTCCGGCCCCGGCCACAACTCGGCCCTGGTCTACATGGAGTCGCAGATCGATTATCTCGTGCAGGGCATACGGACCATCCTCGGCAAGAACCTCAAGGCCCTGGACGTGAAGCCGCAGGTGCAGGCGCGCTACAACCAGGAGATACAGAAACGCCTGGCAAAGACCAACTGGAATTCCGGCTGCAAGAGCTGGTACCTCACGGAAGACGGCTACAACGCCACCATGTATCCCGGCTTCGCCACGCAATACGCGAAGCAGATGGAAAAGCTGGAGCTCGACGACTACATCGCGGTGCCGGCCTCGGCATGAGTAGTGTCCTCAGCAATCTGGAGCGGGGCTTCATCGATGCGGTGGGGCCGGCCTACCTGGCGCGCGCCAAAGCGCCGTGCCCCGAGCGCGTGAAGGGCTGGCGCTACCAGAGCGTCATGCCGCTGCTGCATCGCCTGCACGGCACGCTCACCGGCTTGCGCAGCCGGCACGGCCTGGTCGACGGGCACAAGCTGGTCTGGCTGCAGGGCGGCAATCCGGCCGGCGAGCCGGTGCTGCTGCTGCACGGCTTCGGCGCGAGCAAGGAGAACTGGCTGCCGCTGCTGCCCTTTCTGGCGCGCCGCTACCATCTCTTCATTCCCGATCTGCCGGGCTGGGGCGAGAGCCAGTTCTGTGCGGAAGCGCGTTACGGCCTGGACCAGCAGGTGGCGCGGCTCGCCGAGTGGATGCAGCAATCATTGCCGATGCCCGCGCATGTGGTGGGCAGTTCCATGGGCGGCGGCATTGCCGGCCTGCTCGCGGCCCGTCACCCGGCACTGGTGCGCAGCGTTACGCTCATGAATGCGGCGGGCGTCGCCGGTAACACCACCACGCGTTTCGAGCGCGGCCTGCAGCAGGGGCGCAACGGCCTCATCGCGCACAACATGAAAGGCGTGCTGGACCTGCTCACCTCGGTGATGGAGAACCGCGCGCTGGCGCTGCTGATGGCGCCGGCCATGTACTGGGACCTGGTCTCGCGCCGGCACGTCAACGAACACATGTTCCGGCATCTGCTGCAGCATGAACCGGCGCCCGAGCTGCCCACCTTCTCGGCCATTGCCGCGCCCGCCTTCATTCTCTGGGGCGAGCAGGACCAGGTGCTGCACGTGAGCTGCGGCGACACCTTCAAGATGCTGATCCCGCACGCGCAGTTCAAACGCCTGCGCGGCGTCGGGCATTTGCCGATGGTGGAGCGACCGCGCGTCACGGCACGGCTGCTGCGGCGCTTCTGGCGCGAGAGCCGGGCGGCCGGGCAGGACAGTACTGCCGGGCAAGAATTTCACGGTACGACGACAACTGTTGCAGGCGAGGCCCTATGACCGCGATGACGGTTCCCTCCCGCACGCCCTCCATCGTCATCATCGGCTCCGGCTTTGGCGGCCTGGGGATGGCCATCCAGCTCAAGAAAGCGGGCATCCATTCCTTCACGATCCTGGAGAAGGCCGGTCGCGTCGGCGGCACCTGGCGCGACAACACCTACCCCGGCGCCGCCTGCGACGTGCAGTCGCATCTGTATTCGTTCTCCTTCGAGCCCAAGCACGATTGGTCGCGCAAGTTCGGCCTGCAGGCCGAGATCCATGCCTATATGGAACATTGCGTGGCGAAGTACGGGCTGACGTCCCATCTTCGCTTCAATGCCGAAGTGACGGCCGCCGCTTTCGAAGAAGACAGCGGCGAGTGGGTCATCACCCTGCGTTCGGGCGAAACGCTGCGCAGCAATGTGCTCGTTACCGCGACCGGGCAGCTCAACCAGCCGGCCTACCCGAACATTCCCGGCATCGACACTTTCGGGGGAAAGGCCTTTCACTCCGCGCAGTGGGATCATGGCTATGACCTGACGGGCAAACGCGTGGCTGTAATCGGCACCGGCGCCTCCGCCATCCAGTTCGTGCCGCGGATCGTGCCCAAGGTGAAGTCGCTGCGATTGTTCCAGCGTTCGGCGGCGTGGGTCATCTCCAAGTCCGACCGGCCGTTCAAAAGCTGGGAGAAAGCATTGTTCGCGCGGTTGCCGCTGGCCGACCGCGCCTACCGTTCGCTCATCTACTGGAAGAACGAAAGTCGCGCGCTGGCCTTCACCCGCTTCGACCGGCTGCTCGAGCTCTTCGCACTGGAAGCACGAGCGCTGGCATGGCGCCACGTGAAAGACCCGGTGAAACGGCAAAAGCTGATTCCGGACTACCGGATCGGCTGCAAGCGCATCCTGATGGCCAACGACTGGTACCCGGCC
>JAJNDL010000121.1 GCA_021156385.1 Moraxellaceae bacterium
GGTGTGGTAGCCGAGGTTGCAGGTACGCAGGTTGTAGAAGCGGCCGACACGGTTGCGCGAGGCGGCATAGGGATCCTCGGTGGAGAGGCCGCTGTGGTGCTCCCAGGTGAGCCAGTACACGTACACCAGCATGCCGAAGGCCGGGACTAGGAAGACGGCGAGAAAGTTGAGCGGATTCCCCCAGGCCAGCAGGAGCTGGACCGCAAAATAGGGAATCAGCATCAGCAGGTAGTAGCGGAGCTCGCGCGGACGGCGCCGGCCGACATGGATGGCATCGACGGGCGCGCGCAGCAGCAGGTTCAGCGTGTATTCGAGGCGCCCCATGCGGCTGCCGTCGCGGCGCGCCCAGCGCGATTCGTCCTCGTCCTGCGCGCAGGGCGGCTGGTTCAGGTAATGGGGATGGTGGCCGAAGTTGTGGTGCAGCACCCACGCGTAGGCCGGGATCATGGTCTGCAGGCCGAGCACGATCTCGAAGAGCCGGTTGGGCAGGGCGAACGTGAAGACCGGGCAATGCTGGTGATGGTGGTTGTAGATGGCACAGGTGCCCAGGAACGGCAGCAGCGCCACGCCGGCCGCGATGGCCCAGGGCAGCGGCAGCCAGTACCAGGCGGCCAGCTGCAGCAGGAAGAGCCCGAGGCTATAGGCGAGCGGGCCGCGGTCGGCGCGAAAGCGCAGGAAGCGACCCTGAATTTCTTTGTTTTTCTGGTAGATCTCGTCCAGGTTCATGCACGGATACCCGACTGCCGCAGCTTGTTCTTGTTGTGGGTGGCATAGCGCGCGGGCAGCCTACCTCCTTCAGACGAATACCCTCAAGCGCAGGTACGCCAGCGGACCCGGGCGCGCCGGCAAATCGCCTAGAGACAAGCTTTAGCGACCTCGGCTATCTTCCGGCTGCCTGATAAACAGAACGTCACCATGCCCCTAAACACCATCCGCACCGTCGGCGCCCGCATGCTCCTCAACAAGTATTTCGAGGACTTCGGCGAGGTCGTCGATATCCGCATCGATCCCAAGGCCAATCTCGCCGAGCTGCTGGTGCAGCTGAAGGGCGAGGCAGCCCCGGTGCGCATGGAGGTGGATTACCGCATGGAGTCGGAGCATTTCGTGACGGTGCATTTCCGCTGCGAGCGCGAATGGATCGGCCATCTGCTCAACCGCTATCTCGCCGGCCACCGCTTCGAGATCGATGGCAGCGTCGCGCAGGTGCTGCTCGGCATACTGCTCTAGGACGGGCGTCAGTCGAGATCGTGCTCCGCCCGCAGCGTCGTGGCGGGCGGCTGGTAGAACTGGAAGAACTTCGCGGCGCGGTCCTGCCGGAAATGCCGCATCACTTCCGAAAAATTCAGCCCCAGGCCCACGTATACCGTGCGTCGGTCCTCGCGCAGGGGATCGCTGAAACCGCGTGCGTAATAGCCGGCGTGCAGCTCCAGCCAGCGCAGCGGCGTGGCGCGCAGGCTCTCGAAGCCAGCCCCCTTCAGCGCCACGAGATAGCGGGCATTCTCGTAATCGGTGCTGATGTCGCCGGCGTCGCCGTTGAAGCGGTATTCCACGCGGACATCCAGGCGCTCCCGCCACACCGGATGCTGGCGCAAGGCGTGACCGAGCCAGGCGCCGCCGGCGTTCATCACCATGTCTTCCCAGGAGGCGCCGTAGGGGCTGAAGCCGTCGCCGACCTCGATGGCGGTGGTAAGCAGCAGCGCCGTCAGGAAGCCGTCGCGCGAGGCCCGTGGCTTCTCCAGGCCCCAGTGCTCGTAGAGACCGCCGAACGCACGGCTCATGATGTAGGCCGTGTAGAAATGGCCGAGCTTGTCGGCCCCGCCCTCGGGCGTGTCGGCGCCGAACCAGCCTTCCGAGCGCGCGTGCAGGGAGCGGTCGCCGTAGTCCCATTGCAGGAAGCCCCAGGCGATCACGCCGCCGAGTCCGACCCAGCGCGATGTCGACACCTTCGCTTCCGCCCCCGGATCGGCCTGTGCCTCCGCTGGAGCGACCAGTACGCCTCCCGCCAGCAGGCAACAGGCCAACACGGAATTCCGGAACTGCGCCATATCGGTCTCCGGCCAGCGCGCTCGGGTCGTATTGCTGGCGGTAAGCCTAGCCCACCCCGTCCCTGCGGCCAGATTCCGGCACAGTCGAATTGCTGACTGTAGCGGCCGGGTACGCGCGCTACGCTTGGCCGTCCCGCCTCCTCATGCCTTGGCATGGCTCCGGAGCGGCGGCTGCACGCTTTCGCACAGAGACGGATATGGACATCCGCAAATTCATCCTCGCCCTCCTGTTCTCGCTGCCCGCGGGGCCTGGCTTCGCCGCGCCCGCCGGCCCGGCCGACCTGCCGGCGCGCTTCGTTTCCACCTGGACCGACCAGCATCTGCAGGGCCAGCCCCGCCGCGTGGTAACGGAGGAAACGCCGCGCAGCGGCTTCTTCCCCACAGTCACCGAAGACCTTTACAGCCCCGAGGGCATACTGCTTAGCCATGTCGGCGCCACTGCGCGCGGCAAGCACACCGCGGCCGACTCTTACCGGCTGCGCCTGGAGAAGGGGCGTATCGCGGAAATCGTCTATGCCCCGGCCAGCTACGGCGGCAGCATCCGCGGCGGCACGGCACGGCCGCTGCGCTTCGACAGCGACGGACGCATCGCCGCCATGGTCGGCGACCGCAGCCTGCTGCCCGCCTCGGCCGCACTGCCGGCCGGGCCGGCCACGGCGGGCAGCGACATCGTCACCATGATCCGCTACGAGCCGGATCGGCAGCTCCACGACGTCTACATCGACAATGCCTTCGCCTATCAGCTCACGTTCGACTTCGCTGAAGGCCGCCTGCTGCGCAGCGCCTGCAGCCGGGGCAGCTGTGCGCAGGCACCGCTCATCGAGTACGGCGAGTTCGGGCCGGTCTTCCGCCAGGAAGGCGAAGTCGAGACACGCTGGGATTACGTCGACGGCGTCGTGGCCTCCGAGCTCTCGCGCTTTCCCGCCACCGGCGCCTTCACCGATCAGCGCTACTACGAGGCCTACCGCTTCGATGACTGCGGTAACTGGACGTACCGGGAGCAGTACAACGCGCCGGCCGGCCTGGCCACGCGCCAGCAGACGGCCGTGACGCAACGCCGCATCGAGTACTTCACGCCCTGCAAGCCACCACGCCCCTGACCGTCTCCCGCCACTGCAAACCGATTGGCTTTGGCGGGCAGGGCTGCTAGAAAGTGCGCTCGGCGCGGGACCGCGCCGGCACAATCACAAGAAAAACCGACGCCCGACGAGAACCATGGACGCCAAGCTCTCCTTGCGCCGCTGGCGCACCGCCTTCGGCCTTGCCGCCGCCCTGCTCTGCACCGTCCTCCCCGTCCGCGCGGAGACCCAGGCCTTCTACACCGAAGACGACCTGCGCCTGCTCTACGACGAGGCCGCCGCCATCGGCGAACACACCTACGTGTTCTACCTCTACATCACCGGCGACGAGGACACGATCCGCAAGTTCGACACCACGCTCGGCCCCGATCCGAAAAAGCGCGCGTCGCTGAAGGCGGCCATGCCCAACCTGCAGGCGCAGAAAATGCGCGCCTATGCGATGCCGGAACCGCTGCGCCTGCACCTGCGCGGCCTCGTGCCGGGCGAGACGACGCCCTTGTTCAAAGCCGATCGCACGCGCTGGGCGATCGCCGAACTGAAGGCCGTCGAGTACGGCGAGCCGATGCCGACCTTCGAGACGCTGAAGCCCAACCTCGCTCGCCTCGCCGGCATGGGCGCGCTGCCGCAGCCGGCGGCCGTCAAAGGCGATCCCGAACTGCTCGAGCGCTTCCTGATCGGCCGCGTGAAGACACCGCGCGAATTCGACCAGTTGCCGCCCGGCATCGACGTCGATCGGCCGCTCACCAGCGGCAACACGCTGCTGCAACGGGCACTGCGCCGCGACCAGGTCGAGCTCGTGAAGGCGGTGCTGACGCGTGGCGCCGATCCCAATCTCTGCCTGCTGCGCGTCTGCCCGCTGCAGATCGCGCTGCAGAGCAAGACCAACGCGCTGCTTTTCACCACGCTGCTGCTCGAGAAGGGGGCCAAGCCCGACCTGCTGCCCGGCGTGCCCGGGCAGGACACCGTCATGGTGCAGGCCGCGCGCGACAACCGGCTCGACCTCGTGAAGGCGCTGCTCGACAAGGGCGCCGACGCCAACGGCGGCGCCAGCGTGCGCCATCCGCTGCAGCTCGCGCTCGACGGCAACAACCTCGAACTCATGCGCCTGCTGCTCGACAAGGGTGCCGACGTGCACGGCCGCAAGCTGCCCAGCTCGCCGCTGCACCTTGCCCTCGCCAAGGGCCAGCGCGAAATGGTGCAGCTCCTGCTCGACAAGGGCGCTGACGGGCTGCAGTCGCGCCCGCTCCCGGGCAGCTCGCAGCCGGGCGTGCCGCTCATGGTGGCGCTCGAGGCGCAGCAGCCCGAACTGGCCGCCTGGTTCCGCGAGACGCTGCTGAAGCATCTCGGCAGCAAGGGCGCCTACCAGTGGTCGGCCTGGGTGGAGCAGGAGGTGCTGGCACCGCCACCGCCCGTGGATCCGAAGAACCCGAAGGCGGTGCCCGCGGGCCCGCTGGTGCAGGTGATCCGGACGCCGCTGCGCCCGGGCGGCCGCGTCACGCTGAACCGCGAGCGCTTCACGCTCCACCTGCGCATGCCGGCCCAGGGGCTGCGCGCAGAAGCCTCGACCGGCGATACGCCGTTCGCGGAACTGGTCTCGGGCAATCTCGCCGCGCCGCTCTTCAACCGCACGCGTGTGCGCAAAGGCGGCAACGTGCCGGGGCCGCTCCTGGTCAGCGACGCACGTGCCCGCGCCATGGGTGCCGGTAGCCTGATGGCGTGGACGCCGACGAAGAAGGATTGCGACAGCCTGCAGAAGACCGCCGAGGGCGCCGTCTGCGTGAAGATCATCGACGTCGTGCGCCTGGAGAGCGGCGGCGCCAACGCGACCAACGTGCCGCTGGAGAAATCCACGATGCCCGAGATCGACCTCGTGCTGGGAGTCGGCATCGACTACAGCGCGACACAGGGCGACTTCGTCAATCCGGTGAAGGCCACGCTCGTCTTCAAGTGACGCCTGCCTCTGCGGCACGTCGCGCCGGCGCTACTGCCGGCGCGACGTCCGTCCGCCTGACGCCACCGTTCCGCCCGCCATCGCGCAAGCGCTTATCGGCTGCGGCAAAAGACGCTAGGCTTCGCTCTCATAAGAATTACCGACCGGCCCGCCCGGGCCGGCGCCGCCACCGGCGGCCAGTTCCTCGGGGGTATCCATGAACACGTTCTCCGCCCTGCGCCATTCCCTGGCCGCAGCCTGCCTGGGCGCCGCCCTGCTCTCCGGTCCCGCTGCCGCCGCGCCTGAACTACACCTTCCTCATGTTCGCGACCCGCGACGAGGACATCATCCAGGATGCGCACCGCCGCCTGCTGAACGCCAGTTCGGGCACGTCGCTGAAGAACCTGCCCGGGGTGCGCTCCAACAGCCTGATGGCCTTCGTGCTGCCGGCGCCGCTGCGCGAGCAGCTCAACCAGCTCATCGAGGGCGGCCGCTCGGCCCCCTTCCAGCTGCCCGACGGCGGCTGGGCCATGGTCGAACTGGAGTCGGTTGACACGATGAAGACCATGCCGGCCTTCGAGCAGGTACGCGGCATGCTGCCCGGGCTCGTCAAGAGCGGCGCCCTGCCCGCGCCCGATGACCTGCGCAACGACCCGCTGCTGGTGCAGCGTACCCTGCTCAACAAGGTCGACTCGGCCAAATCCTTCGACAAGCTGCCGCCCGGCATGGACGTCGACCAGCCGCTCTCCAGCGGCTACCTGCTGCTGCAGCAGGCACTGATCCGCGACGACGCCGCGCTGGTCGCCGGCCTGCTCAAGCGCCGCACCAAGGCCAACCTCTGCCCGATGCGCGCCTGCCCGCTGCAGCTCGCGCTGCAGAGCCCGACGCATGCGACCGAGTACGTGAAGCAGTTGCTGGACGCCGGCGTGCCCCCCGACCAGGTGCCTGCGCCGGACGCCGATACCGCGCTCACCATCGCCGCGCTCGCCGGCAACGCCGACGTGGTGAAGCTGCTGCTCGACAAGGGCGCCGACATCAACGGCGGCAAGGGGCCG
>JAJNDL010000122.1 GCA_021156385.1 Moraxellaceae bacterium
CTGAAGAAGATGGTGGGCTCCGCCTCCATCTTGAACTTGCCCTCTTCGATGGGCTCGGGCACGCCAAGACCGACGGTCAGCTCGGTGCGACGATAATCGGTCACCCAGTGGTGCCCCATCTCGGCACCTATGCCGAGGCGAAGGCGGTCGGTACCACCGATCTTCTCACCGGACACATGCCCGCCGAAGAGCCCGATGTAGTAGCCGGTGCCGTTGTTCTGGCTGCCTTCCTCTTCATCTTCTTCCGACGCCAGCGGTTTGCGCCAACTGAGGTTGAAAGCCATGTGCTCGTTGTCCTGGAAGCGTCCGCCGCGCAGCTGGAAATTTCCCCAGCGCGTCATGGTCTCGACGTTGACGTTGGCCATGTCACTGAACACACCGACACCAATATAGAAGTCGTCAGGTTGCACGGCAGGCTTGGCGGGCGCCGATGCCGGCGGCTGCTCGGCATACGCGCATGCCGCACTTGCAGCGGCAACCAGGAAAAGGGTCTTGAAGAGTCCGGACATGAAAGTTCCCGCGCCAGCGCCGCAGATGCCGTGGCCCGGCGGCATTGTTGTTTTTGTGGCAGTTCCGTGGACGAGCTGCACTTGAGCGCCCGAGTTTAGGGAGCCTAGGAGCAAATATCCATAGCCGTTGCTGCGGCTCGGGAAAACGTCTCAGGCCAACCGGAAGCCCAGCGCGGCAAGCGTCTGCCGCAGCGGATCTGAGCCGGGCAAGCGCGCACGCCAGGCCGTGAATTCGCGCCGTGGCGGGTAGTCGCGGCGCAGTGCATCGAAGGCCGCACCACGATCCGGCGCCGACATGCTGTCACGCAACGCCTTGAGATCCCGCGGTATCGGGCAGGCCTGCCGAAGGATCGCCGCCAGGCGGGCTCCCGGATCCCCGGCCACCGGGAGCTGCACTTCCAGGTCGGTGGCAGGCCACAGTCTGCCGGAGGTGGTCGTAGCTGACTGGCCAAAAAATTCGCAGAACGCCCGGTGGACCATCTCCGTACCCCGCCACTTCCCTTCCTGGCTGTAGCCGGCGACATGGGGGCTGCCCAGGGCCACGGCTACCAGCAGATCAGGCTGGATTCGGGGCTCGCCTTCCCAGACGTCCAGTACCGCCGTCAGGTCCCGACCGCTGTGAAGAGCGGCAAGCAAGGCGGCACCGTCCACGACTTCCCCGCGACAGGCATTGATGAGGACGGCTCCCGGACAAAGCCCGGACAACACCCGGGCATCCGCCATTCGCCAGGTCGGATGGCTGCCTTCGCGGACCAGGGGTACATGGAAAGAGAGAATGTCGGCACGCTCCACCAGTTCCGCAAAAGGCAACTGCTCGATATCCGGCTGGCAGACAAAAGGGTCGCAGCCAAGTACGCGGAAGCCCAGCGCGCGGGCCAAAGCCACGACCTGCCGGCCGGTATTGCCCAGCCCGACCACACCCAGGGTCCGCTGCCCCGGTTGCCATCCCTGCTCTGCCGCAAGGATGGCCAGGGCCGTGGCTACGTACTCCCCCACGGCCCGGGCATTGCACCCAGGAGCCGATGCCACGTGGATGCCGAGGCCGGCCATGGCCGGCAGATCGATGTGGTCCGTCCCGATGGTGGCCGTGCCCACGAACCGGACCGGCGTCCCTTCGAGCAGGTCCCGGTCCACCCGCGTCACCGATCGCACCAGCAGGGCATCGGCGGCCTGCAGGTCGCCGGCGGAGATGGCCCTCCCCGGCAGACGCCGCACCTCGTGGGCCGCAAACAGCTCGGCCACCAGCGGCATATTTTCATCAGCAACGATTTGCATGGGGTCGGCCCTCGAAAATCTGGCGCACTTTGCCGCCCGCGGAAGGGGGTGGCAAGCCGGAACGCACACGAACTGCGCGCGATGCCGGGACGAACGGTTCATATACGGGAGTGAACGGAAACAACAGCTCCGCGATTGGCCTTACCACTTCCTTATGAACTGGGCTGGCTGCCGCGGGGAAGGTCTCCGACAAAAGCGTTATAAATGTGTTAACAGCATGAAATAGCTAACGCAACATGCTGAAACTTCACTATTTCGAGACTTTGACGGCCGAATAGTGATGTGCGTTAATAGCCCGCGATCAAGGCGTATCCCATTTGCCTCCGCCCGGTGTGACGAGCAGGCCCCAACCTGTCGATCCGCCGATACGAGAAGCTGCACGCCACAAATAAAAACAAGACGTGGACCAACAAATAATGACTCGTGGACGTCTGCACGCCCTGGCTCTTCTCTTCACGCTCGCCAGCGCCCTCTTCCCCTTATTAGCTCCGGCAGCCGAAGCTCCGCTGCCCAAGGATCTGCAGGGCCTGAAAGGCGAACTGCTGAATCTCAATCGCGACATCACCCAGCTGGAAAAAGAGCTCCTCTTCCCCAGCACCGAAACTGCCGTGGTGATCGCGCTCGATTCCGGTGCCACGGTCAAGATCGTCGATGTGAAGCTGATCCTCGATGACAAGGACGTGGGCTACCACTTCTACAGCGACGCCGAACTTGCCGCACTGGCCAAGGGCGGCATGCAGCGCCTCTACTCCGGCAATCTCAGCAGCGGCTCGCACAGCCTGAAAGCCGTCTTCACCGTCCGCGATGCGGAAGGCAAGGAGTCGCAGCGCTTCGCCACCTACAACTTCACCAAGAGCGCGCAGCGCAAGGCCATCGAAGTCAAGGTCGCCGATACGTCAGGCGCTTCGCAGGGCAACATCCGCTTCAGGGAGTGGGACAGCCAGTAAAGCCCCAGTCGTCGACCGCCATCAACCACGCACAGTGCCGTTCAGGATAGGCCCATGAAGAAAACCTTCCGCTTTCGACACGCCGGACGACTCCTGGCGTTAGCGATCGCCACGGTCAGCCTTTCCGCGGTGGGGTCGGCTGCCGACCTGCGCCAGCGCTTGAACGTGCGTCAGGATGCCAGCGAGGTGGTCCTCGGCGAGACGATGAACGACTTCTACCTGGGCAACAACTTTGCCGCCATGAATACCCTGCTGGTGGCAAAGGCCATGGGCCGCCTCAACGAACAGGTAACGACGGCGGAGCTGCTGCTTGGCGACCTCTATACGGCGTTCGGCATGCCGGATGAAGCCAACAATGTCTTCGCCTACCTCGGCACGCGCGACATGCGTACCCAGACCCGCAACGAGACCGTATTCCGCCAGGGCCGCCTGCAGTACCGGCAGGGCAATTACTTCGACGCCGAGCGCATCCTCAATACGCCGCTCGACTCGCAGATGAGCGAGCTGGAAACCCAGCGTCGCGTCATGCTCGCCAACGTGCTCATGACTCGTAATGCCTTCAACGAAGCGCGCGCCGCACTGAGCCCCATTCCCCTCGACAATCCGCTGGGCGCTTATGCCACCTATAACAGCGGCGTCTCGCATCTGCGCGCCAACCATGCGCCGGAAGGAAAGCAACTTCTCGAACAGGTCATGAATCTGCCGGTGAGCGACGCTCCCGAGACGAATGCACTGAAAGACCGCGCCGCACTCGCGCTGGGCTACGACTACCTGCAGCTGCAACAGCCCGAAAAAGCCCGCGATGCCCTGGTGAACGTGCGCCTCAAGGGCCCCTTCAGCAACAACGCCATGCTGGCGCTGGGCTGGGCCAACTACGAACGCAAGGACTACAAGCGCGCCCTCGCCTACTGGCTGGAGCTGCTTACCCGCAACTCCGCCGACCCCTTCGTGCAGGAAGCCCTTCTGCTGGCGCCGCGCGCCTATGAAGCACTGCAGGCAAACCAGCAGGCTCTCTACGGCTACAAGCTTGCTGCCGCCACACTGACCGGCCAGCTCGAGGTGCTCGAGAAGCTCGAAACCGATATCAACTCGCCTGGCTGGCTCGACCAGCTGGGCACCTCGGCCAGCACCAACCGATTCGGCGACCCGATGGCCGTGCCCGACAGCATCACACCCAGCGATCCGGTGGCCGGCGCACAACTCTACGGACTTTTCGTCAGCCACCCCTTTAACGAAGCCTATCAGCAGTACGAACAGCTGAAGCGCCTGCGCAACGTTCTTGACCAGCGTAGCCGTGACCTGCGTGCGCTGCGCGATGCAGCCGGCTTCATGCGCCAGCGCCAGGCGCAACTGCCCGCCCTTGCCACCCGCGCCACCAGCATGCAGCAGCGCCTGACGCAGGTGGCGGAGCGCTTCCCCATCCTCGACAAGCGCGCCCGCCAGGCAGCACGCCTCGGCACCGGCAAACCGACCGGCGCTGTCAGCCTCAAGACCATGGAGCAACAGTTCAAGCTCCAGCAGATCGAGACGAAACTCTCCAAGCAGCCCGACACCGCTGCCGCGCGTGCATTGCGCGACCGGCTGCGCGTCATGAAGGGGCTGATCATGATGGAAAACGCCAGTAATGCCCCGGTTTCCGAGGAACAGGTCTACGCCGACCTTAACCAGGCCGACCGTCAGCTGCGTCTCCTGCAACTGCGCATGGAGGCCGTACAGAACCTGCTGGCCGACAACCAGAAGATTGCCGGTACCGACAACCAGGAAAAGATCAGTGCCATGGAAAATCGCGTGCAGGCGGGCTACCAGGCCGTCGACCGGGCGCTGGAAGAATACCGCCTCTATCTGAACCAGCTGGCCTTCAACCAGGTGGAGGACAGCCGCAACCGCATCAACAGCGACATTGCCGAAGCCCATCTCAGCATTGCCCGGCTCCAGGATGCTTCATTGCTCCGCGATGATCGCCAGGCCGCTCTTCCCGAGAAGACCTTGCCATGAAATCACGCTCGTTTCCCGATACCCGACTGAGTCCCCTCGCACTGGCCATCGTCCTCTTGGCCGGTTGCGCCAGTGCACCGCCTCCTGCCAAGCCGACAACGCCGGTAAACCGCTTCTCCGGCACGCTCGCCGACCTCGAAAACCGCGAGATCGAGATCAAGCAGGAGCAGGTGCTGCCGCAGACAGCCGAAGAGGTGCTGGCCAACTACCAGACTGCGCTGAAGCTGTTCCGCGACCCCACTGCGCGCCTCGACACGCTGAAGCGCATGGCCGACCTCACCATGGAATCGTCGCAGGCGCGCGATGCGGAGCGCGCCGGCCGCGACGAGACCAGCGAGAAAGCACGACTCGAAGCTGCCCAGCACGACAACTACATGCAGGGCATCGACAAGCAGCCGGGCAAGGACAAGAGCACCGCCACGGCCAAGCAGACGCGTGAGCACCAGGCGCAGCTCGACGTGAACTACGCAGAAGCAGTGCAGCTTTATTCGGCGGTGCTCAAGAACGCACAGACGCCGGCCGAGCGCGCCGACGCCTATTACAACCTCGCCAAGGCCTACGACATGAACGGCCAGCGCGCGGAGTCGGTGGACACCCTGCGGCAGCTGATCTCCCAGTAACCAGGCGCTCTACAAGCAGGGCTGGGCACTTTACAAGGCCTCCGACTACGAGGCATCGCAACCAATATTCTTCCAGGTGCTGGAGGAACTGGAGCCCAAGGTCAAGAGTATCGACCCCAAGGCCCGCGAAAATGCGAAGCGCCTGCGCGACGACACGTACAACATCATCAGCCTGGGCTTCATACAGCAGGATGGCGCCAAGGCTGTCGAGCAGTACTTCAAGAAGGTCGGCCCGAAGAATTACGAGACCGAAGTCTATATGCAGCTCGGCAAGGCTTACCTCGGCAAACGCCTGTTCCGTAACGCCGCTGACAGCTTTGACTTCTTCGTGGCGAAGTATCCGTTCAATGCCCGCGCACCAGAGTTCAGCTCCGCGGCCATCAAGGCCTATCAGGATGGCGGCTTCCCGTCAGAAGTCCTGCCTGCCAAGGAAAAGTTCGTGCAGCGCTACAACCGCCAGAGCGAGTTCTGGGCGAAGGCGGATGAGAGCACGCGTGAGAACCTCCTGCCCTTCCTGCAGTCGCATGTCATGGATCTCGCCAAGCACTGGCACGCCAATGCGCAGCAGAGCAAGAAGGACGAAGACTATCTCAAGGCCGCGAAGTGGTATCGCGAATACCTGACGCTGAATCCGCCCGAGCTGGAAGCCGTCACCATCAACCAGCTGCTCGCCGAAGCACTGTTCGCCGCCAAGCAGTTCGACGACGCCATCGTCGAATTCGAGAAGACGGCCTACGGCTACCAGCGCAATCCGCGCGCCAACGAAGCCGCCTACTTTGCCCTGCTCGCCTATAACGAGCAGGAACAGGCCGGCCTCAAGGGCACGCAGGAAGAGCAGGATGCATGGTGGGCGCGTCG
>JAJNDL010000123.1 GCA_021156385.1 Moraxellaceae bacterium
GGAGTAGCGATGTCGACGCCGGCCAAGGTCTTCACACCCGCCCTGCGCAGCGTCGTCGCCGAGCCGCTGCGCGAGGCCGGCTTCACCTTCGACGGCAGCCGCACCTTCCGTTGCGTCGCGGCCGATGGCAGCGCCGCGCGCATCATCAACTTCCAGCTCGGCCAGCGTGCAATGGCGGGCCAGTTCGCGGTCAACCTCGGCGTCTTCCTCGCCGGCCCCGCGCCCAAGGGCCGCGAGGCGATCACGCCGGAAAAAGCCATGGAGTTCCACTGCGAGCCGGCGCAGCGCCAGCGCCTCGGCCTGCTGCTGCCGCCGCGCGTGCCGCTGCTGGCCAGACTGCCGGTGATCGGCATGCTGTTCGGGCCGCAGGACCTGTGGTGGGAATGCTCGGCCGACCAGGACCACACCGGGCGCGAGCTGCGCCGCGCGCTTTCGGCGCTGCAGCGCCACGGCCTGCCCTGGCTGGAAACGACGCTCGCCCGCGCGACGCGCAGCGAATAAGCCACGCCGCCGATTCACGCCACGCTGCAGCCGCCACGATCATCCGCACACATCCATTGCCGGAGACGCCCGTGCTCGACCGCATCCACGCCCTCTACGACCAGCATGTCCTGCCCTACCTGCTCGATCTCGCCTGCGGCCTCGCGCCGGTGCGCGAGCAGCGCGCCAAAGTCGTGCCGCAGGCGAGCGGCCGCGTGCTGGAGATCGGCATCGGCACCGGCCTGAACCTTGAGCACTACGACAAGGCGCGCCTGCGCGAGCTGGTCGGCCTCGACCCGAACGCGGAGCTGAAGGGCCTGGCGCGCAAGCGCGCGCAACGTGCCGGCGTGGAGGTCGAGCTGGTGAGTCTCTCCGCGGAAGGCATTCCCTTCGCCGACGCGAGCTTCGACACCGTCGTCGTCACTTATTCGCTGTGCACGATTCCCGATCCGGTGGCTGCATTGCGCGAGATGCGCCGCGTGCTGAAGCCGGGCGGCCGCCTGCTCTTCTGCGAGCACGGCCTCGCGCCGGAAGAGGGCGTGCGTCGCTGGCAGCGGCGGCTGACGCCGCTGTGGTCGACGCTGGCCGGCGGCTGCCATCTCGACCGCGACGTGCCGGCGCTGCTGCGCGAGGCCGGCTTCCGCTGCGACGACCTGCAGACCCTGTACCTGCCGGGACCGCGACCGATGACGTTCAACTATCTCGGCAGCGCCGTCGCGGCGTGAGCCGTCACGGTTAGCGGTTAGCGGTTAGCGGTTAGCGGTTAGCGGTTAGCGGTTAGCACAGCAAGACTGCCGCGAAAGGTGGCGTTGGAAGGCGCCATTTTTCACTCACGATACCGCCGTGCTTTTCGTAGGTCGGGATTTATCCCGACGAGAGCGTCGAACCCGGCGCGACTTGCCCGGCTGAACGCCCCGGCGTAAATCCCGACCTGCGAAAAGCGCAGTTCAAATTGCCGGCGCGCAGGCAGGTCAATCCGGCTGCTGCAACACCGCGGCATAGCCACTGCGGTAATCCGGATAGCGGAAGCGGTAGCCGAGCGTGCGGATGCGCGCGTTGCGCAGGCGCTTGTTGCGGCCCGCCGCCGGCGCGCGGACCTGCGGCACGCGCGGCAGGCCGCAGCGGTCGGCCAGCCAGTCCAGCACCTCGTGCTGCGGCGCGGGTTCGTCGTCGGTGCCGATGTAGGTGTCGGCCAGCGCCACGCCGCGCGCGTCCTGCGCCAGCAGGAAGGCGAGCAGGCCGGCGGCATCGTCGGCGTGGATGCGGTTGGTCCACTGCGGCGGCTCGGCCGTCACCGGCTTCGCCGCTTCCACCCAGCGCAGCAGGCGCAGGCGGCCGGCGCCGTAGATACCGGCAAAGCGCACGACGGTGGCGGGCCAGGCCGCGGTCCGCACCAGCGCCTCGCTCTCCAGCAGCACGCGCGCCGTGGCGCTCGCCGGCTCGGTTGGCGAGGTTTCGTCGACGTCGCTGCCGTCGTCCTGGCCGTAGACGCTGGTCGAGGAAATCCAGAACACGCGCCGCAGGCGCTGTCCCACGAGCGCCGCCAGCACATGGCGCGTACCCTCGAAATAGATGTGCCGGTACGCCGCCTCACCAGACTCGCCGGGGGCGAGCAGCACGAAGAGATAGTCGAGCCCGGCCGGAAACCGCAGCGAGTCCGGATCGGTGACGTCGCCGCTGAGTGCGGTCACGCCGGGCAGGGCGAACGGCGCACGACGCAGGCCGAAGACCGTGTGGCCCTCCGCCGCCAGTCGTGTGGCGAGGCGACTGCCAACGTCGCCACAGCCCGCAATGAGAATCTTTGCCATACTTCAGAACTTCCGATAGCGTGATGCAATGTCTTTTGAGGCGGGCTGAGCCATGACCCTGACCGATCTCAAGTATCTCGTTTCCCTCGCCCGCGAGCGCCACTTCGGCCGCGCCGCGGAGCGCTGCCATGTCTCGCAGCCGACGCTCAGCATCGCCATCAAGAAGGTCGAGGACGAACTCGGCCTCGCCCTCTTCGAGCGCCACCGCCACGAGGTGCTGGTGACGCCGGGCGGCGAGGCGATTATCCGCCAGGCGCAGCGCGTGCTGGAAGAAATGGACGTGCTGAACGGCGCCGCCCGCGCCGCGCGCGACCAGTTTGCCGATCCGCTCAAGCTCGGCGCCATCTTCACCGCCGCCCCCGACCTCTTCCCGCCGCTGGTGCGCACGCTCAAGGCCGGCGGCAGCGGCCTCATGCTCTTCCTGGAAGAGAACTACACGCACGTGCTGGCCGAGAAGCTGGCCAACGGCGAACTCGACGTCATCGTGGTGGCCGCGCCCTTCGACGCGCCGGAGACCCAGGTCGAGCCGCTCTACCGCGAGGAGTTCCAGCTCCTCATGCCCGCCGAGCATGCCTGGACCAAGCAGAAAGTCATCGACAGCCACGGCCTCGCCGCCGGCGAGATGCTGCTGCTCGGCCAGGGCCACTGCTTCCGCGACCAGGTGCTGCAGACCTGCCCGCAGCTCGCCGGCGGCAGCGGCGGCACGGTGGGCGCCGGCAGCTCGCTGGCGACGCTGCGCCACATGGTGGCCTCCGGGCTCGGCATGACGCTGGCACCGGCCAGCGCGCTGCCGACGCTGACCGAGGGCGGCGATGTCGTCGCGCGTCCGCTCGATCCGGCGCCCTCGCGCGAGATGGTGCTGGCCTGGCGCCGGCGCTTTCCGCGCCCGCAGGCGATCAAGGCGCTGCTGCGCGGCCTGCGCGAAATCCGGCTGCCGGGCATCCAGCTGCTGTGACGTTGCCGCCCGTCGACAACCTCGCGCGGCAGCCGGTGACGACGCTGAAGGGCGTCGGCGCCGCGCTCGCCGAAAAACTCGTCAAGCTCAACCTGCACACCGTGCAGGACCTGCTCTTCCACCTGCCGCGCCAGTACGAGGACCGCAGCCGCATCACGCCGATCGGCGCGTTGCGCCCCGGCATGCTGGCGCTGGTCGAAGGCGAGGTGCAACTGGCCGACGTCGCCTTCGGCCGCCGCCGCTCGCTGATCGTGAAGGTGCACGACCGCACCGGCCTGCTGACGCTGCGCTTCTATCACTTCCGCCTCGCGCAAAAAGACAGCCTGCCGCGCGGCACCCGCCTGCGCATCTTCGGCGAGGCGCGCAACGGCGCCAGCGGCGTCGAGATGTATCACCCGGAATACCAGGTCGCGCAGGGCGAGCTGCCGCCGCCGCCCGAGACGCTGACGCCGATTTATCCGGTCACCGAGGGCCTGGCGCAGCCGCGCCTGCGCACGCTGGTCGGCCAGGCGCTGGAACGCATCGACCGCGACGGCCTGCCCGACTGGCTGCCGCCCGCGGCCGCGCGCGGCTGGTCGCTGCCTGCGGCGCTGCATTACGTGCACACGCCGCCCAAGGATGCCGACCGGCGCGCGCTGCTCGAGGGCGTGCATCCGGCGCAGCAGCGCCTCGTCTTCGAGGAACTCGTGGCGCACCAGATCAGCCTGCAGAAGCGCCGTGCCGAAGTGCGCGCGCAGCGCGCCGTGGCACTGCCGCTCAAGCCGAAGCTGGCGCAGCGCTTTTTGAAGCAGCTGCCCTTCCCGCTCACCGGCGCACAGACGCGCGTGCTGAACGAGCTGGCCGCCGACCTGCACATCCCGCACCCCATGCTGCGCCTGGTGCAGGGCGATGTCGGCGCCGGCAAGACCGTGGTGGCAGCGCTCGCCGCCTGCCACGCCATCGAGGCGGGCTACCAGGTCGCGCTGATGGCGCCGACGGAAATCCTCGCCGAGCAGCACGCCGCGAATTTCGCGCGCTGGTTCGGCGTGCTCGACGTGCCGGTGGCCGTGCTGCTCGGCAAGCAGGGCGTGAAGGCGCGGCGCGAGGCCAACGCGCTGATCGCCAGCGGCGCGGCCAAGCTCGTCGTCGGCACGCACGCGCTCTTCCAGGAAGACGTGAAATTCCACAGCCTCGCGCTTGTCATCATCGACGAGCAGCACCGCTTCGGCGTGCACCAGCGCCTGGCGCTGAAGGAGAAGGGTGCGCAGGGCAATCTCGCGCCGCACCAGCTCATCATGACGGCGACGCCGATTCCGCGCACGCTGGCCATGAGCGCCTACGGCGACCTCGACACCTCCGTCATCGACGAGCTGCCGCCCGGCCGCTCGCCCATCCAGACGCTGGTGATTCCCGGCGAACGGCGTGCGGAGATCGTCGAGCGCATCCGCGCGCAATGCACGACCGGCGCGCAGGCCTACTGGGTGTGCACGCTGATCGAAGAATCGGACCAGCTGCAGGCGCAGGCCGCGGAAGCCACCTTCGCCGAGCTGCAGACGGCCTTGCCCGAACTGAAGATCGGCCTCGTGCACGGCCGCCAGAAGCCGGCGGAAAAAGCCGCGGTGATGCAGGCTTTCAAGGACGGCCAGCTGCAGTTGCTGGTGGCGACGACGGTGATCGAGGTCGGTGTCGACGTGCCCAACGCCACGCTGATGGTGATCGAGAATTCCGAGCGCCTCGGCCTCGCACAGCTGCACCAGTTGCGCGGCCGCGTCGGCCGCGGCGCGCAGCAAAGCTTCTGCGTGCTGCTCTACCAGACACCGCTCGGCGTGATCGGCCGCGAGCGCCTGCAGACCATGCGCGACACCACCGACGGTTTCCGCATCGCAGAGAAGGACCTGGAACTGCGCGGCCCCGGCGAAGTGCTGGGCACGCGCCAGACCGGCCAGCTGCAGTTCCGGCTCGCCGACCTGCAGCGCGACGGCCACCTGCTGCCGGCGGTGCAGGCCTGCGCGCGCGAGCTGCTGATCCACCATCCGCTGGCGGCGGAGGCGCTGCTC
>JAJNDL010000124.1 GCA_021156385.1 Moraxellaceae bacterium
CTGCCGAGCACAGGCGTCGTGCATGTGCGCATGCACATCGACGAATTTCCCTGGGGCACCTTCTCCGGCCCGCTCTCCGGCGCCGGCATGTTCGTCACCGTGCTGACCGGCAACCAGGGCCCCGACAACACCCTGCCCAAGGATGCGCTGCAGCTCAACGTCGGCCTCCTCAACTCCAATTACACGGCCAACCGCACCAGCATGCTCATCGTCGGGCAGTCCATCCGTGGCAGCTACGTCGGTTCGGTCAACCGCCTGGATCCGGTCTCGCTGCCCCTGCCGGGCGACGTCGTCGGCTTCTGGATCAATGTGGATACCCGTGAGATCGGCCTTTCCTTCCGCATTACCGCCGTCGACCCCAACCTGCCACCGCCTGGCGACTACGACCTCGAGCCGCTCAAGGACAGCCAGGGCAACGCCTTCCTGCTGCCGCAGGGCGTGACCTCGGTGGCGATCGGCCTGGGCGCCCTCGTCAACCAGGTGCCGGTCACCGATCCGCTGCAGGGCGCACGCTTCGGCGCCACGCTGCTCACCGATGCCTGCGGCAGCAGCGAGCCGCCGCCGCAGACCCTGCCGAACGGCAATCCGTTCATGGGCAAGGCTGCTCCCAAGAAATTCCAGGGGCTGCCGTTCCCCTTCGTCGGCCAGCCACCGTTTGCCGGCACGGGCAACGGCAACAAGTAAGCGCCGCAGCAACGAAAAAGCCCCGCATCCGCGGGGCTTTTTCATTCACTGCCGGTCGTTGCAAATGCAACCGGTGCCTTCGTCAAAAGCGGATTTCCGGCGCCCTCACCTCGGTGTTTCCACCGGCATGAAGTTGCGATACGCCGTGTCGAGGCAGCGCTGCCGCTCATCCACGTTGTCGCGGTAGACGTCGCACTTGTAGAGCAGCAGCTCCTTGAACTGCAGGTACTGCCCCAGCGAGAGCCCCATCTTCTTCGCCATGCCGGCGTTGTCGTCCTCGTCGAAACGTTTGCCGACGGCGCTGGTGAGGCGGTAGAAGCCGAGCTCCTGCTCGTTGAAGAGGCGGGGCGTGCCGGCCGGCACGCTGAACATCTGGTGCGCGAGGTCGACGGGCACGCCGAGGCCGGCGAGGTATTTGCGCGCGGCGTTGAGCAGCGCGGCTTCCTTCTCTTTCGCCACCGCGATGCGCGTGATGCCGACGCGGCCCGCCACCTGCTCGCTGCCGGCGGCCGCGAGCAGCAGCACGCAGGCGTTGAAGCACTGCGCGCCGGCGCGCACCTCGGCCTTCATTTGCGCCGCGCGGACCGCGCGGCCCATGCGCATGGCGGCGTCCAGGTCATCGCCATCGCCGTCGAGCACGAGCACCGTATCGGCCTTCAGCTTGCCGGCCGTCGCCAGGGCCTCGAGCTGCGCCGCATCGGCGGCGCCCAGCGTGCCGCTGACGGCAATCTCGGCGCGGCCGCTTTCGCTGCGCTCCTGCACGGCGGCCGTGGCCAGGGAAGAAAAGAGGAGAAGGGACAGCACCGCGAGAACGTTTCTTGTTGTCATGAGGCTCGCCGCCAGGGTCGGGGATCGGAGAGGCCCGGCATTCTGTGGCCGGGGTCGTGGCGCAAGCCTACCGCAGCGCCTGCCGTCCCGCATCCGTGGCGGAGCCGGCATGCAGGCCCCGCAGGAGGATCGAACGGCGTTTGCGCACGCGCCCGGTCATGCGAGGAAATGCGCTGCATGGCAGCAGGCAGTTCCTGCCCTCGCGCTGCCCGCTCGATTTTCCCCTTTGTGCATCGCGGCGGACCGGAGAGCCGCGGGCCGGCGGCTAGCCGGGCGGCACGCCCTCGGGCAGCTGGCCCGGCACCGGCTGCGCGATCGCCTCGAGGGAGAGCTCGGCAAACGGACCGGCCTTGATGCCCGACACCGTCCGCGCCATTTCGCGGCGCAGCCAGGGCATGCGGTACATCCACGGGAAGGCGAGGTCGCGCAGCAGGCCGAGCGCGCGGCTGTGCGACTGGTAGAAGGGCGTTAGCGCGCGGCTCATGAACTGGTAGAAGCGCACCGAGGGCAGGCGCAGCGCGTGATAGCGCGCCCACAGCGCGTCGAGGTCGTCCGTCTCCTGCATGGCCTGGCCCAGCGCCCAGGCATCGAGCAGCGCCATGTTCACGCCCTGGCCGAGCTGCGGGCTCATGGCATGCGCGGCATCGCCGAGCACGCCGAGGCGGCCGGCGCCGAAGCGCGTCATCACCACGTCGCGGTAGCGCGCCGGCAGGAACTGCGCCGGGCCCTGCACCGCCTCGTCGATCCAGCCGCTCGCAGCCGGCCAGCGCATGCGCACCTCGGCCTTGAACGCGGCCACGTGTGCATCGCTGCCCTGCCAGGCATCGAGTTCCGCGGCAGGCACGCTCCAGAACAGGCTGGTGAGCGGCTGCCGCGGCGCTTCCGGCACGGCGCCGGTGGGCAGGATGCCCATCATGCGCGCAGCGCCGTGGAAGTACTGGTGCAGGATGTCGCGCGGCAGCGTGCCGCACTCGGGCAGGATGGCCCACACCGCGCCCCAGGGATAGGGCTCGTCGAGCAGCACCCATTCGCGCGGCCGGAACGGGCTGCGTGCACCGTTGGCCACCAGCGCGAGATCGAAACGCGCGAGACCGCTGCCGTTCGTGCCGGTCCAGGCGACGGCGGCTCCGTCGTCGTCCACGTCGAGCTGCGTCACCGTCGCGCCCATGTGCCAGGTGACGGGCAGGGACTGCAGCGCCTGCAGCAGCACGTGGCAAAGCGACGCGCGGTGCAGGCCGAGGCCGAAGTGCTCCGCGCAGGCTTCGCGGTAGGCGCTGTCGATGAGCAGCGTGCCATTGGCCAGGCGGCCGCGCAGCGCGGTGACGCGGGCGCCGAGCGCGAGCGCATCGTCGAGCACGCCGAGGTGGCGGAACACCGCCATGCCGGAGGGCTGCAGCAGGATGCCGGCGCCGACGGTGCTCATCAGCGGCGACTGCTCGAAGAGGGTGACGGCATGACCCTGGCGGGCCAGCACGATGGCACTGGCGAGGCCGGCGGTGCCGGCGCCGATGATGGCGATGCGCTGCGGCTGCATGGTGACTCCCTGTACGTCTCCCGAATCTAGCAGGGCGCCGGGCGTGCCGACAGTGGCGCGCCGCAGTTGCGCGAACGCCGCGGGGACAGTAGAAACCGGAGACATCGCTTCGCGCTCCGCAATCCCAAGAACAAGGCAGGCCCCGATGGAAACACGCACCACGCAGCCCGACCGCCAGCATGTCGTCGCCGGCCTCGCCAGCCTGGTCGGCACCACCATCGAGTGGTACGACTTTTTCCTCTACGGCACCGCCGCCGCGCTGATCTTCAACAAGCTCTTCTTCCCGGCCTTCGACCCGCTCACCGGCACCCTCGCCGCCTTCGCGACCTATGCCGTGGGCTTTCTCGCGCGCCCGCTCGGCGCCGTGGTGTTCGGGCATTACGGCGACCGCATCGGGCGCAAGTCCATGCTGCTCGCCACGCTCTTCCTGATGGGCATTCCGACCACGCTCATCGGCCTCATCCCGACCTATGCATCGATCGGCTACTTCGCCGCCGTGCTGCTCGTGCTGATGCGCTTCCTGCAGGGCATGGCGGTGGGTGGCGAATGGGGCGGTGCGGTGCTGATGGCCGTCGAGCATGCGCCGGAGCATCGCCGCGGTTTCTTCGGCTCGCTGCCGCAGGCGGGCGTCGGTGCCGGCCTCATCCTCTCCTCGCTGGCGATGGCGGCCGTATCGAAGCTGCCGGAAGACGAGCTGCTCGCCTGGGGCTGGCGCCTGCCCTTCCTCGCCAGCATCGTGCTGCTCGGGGTCGGCGCCTTCATTCGGTTGAAAGTGGCGGAGTCGCCGGCTTTCGAGACACTGAAGGCGAGCGGCACGCGCGTCGACCTGCCGGTGCGCGAGGTATTCCGCAAGCATCCGCGCGCGGTGCTGACCGCGGCCGGCGCGCGCATGGCGGAGACGACCTGGTTCTATACCGTGGTGACGTTCTCGCTGACCTATGTCACGCAGCAGCTCGGTTTGCCGAAAGCGCTGGCGCTGGACGCCATCGTGGTCGGCGCCGCGCTCTCGCTGGTCACGATCCCGCTCGCCGGCCACCTCTGCGACCGCATCGGGCCACGCCGCGTCTTCATGATCGGCACCGTGCTGCTGTGCCTGGCCGCGGTCGGCTATTTCCAGATGCTCGCCACGCGCGACACCACCCTGCTCTTCCTGGCCATGGGCCTCGCCATCGGCGGCGTGTTCCCGCTGCTCTACGCGCCGCAGTCGGCGCTCTTCGCCGCGCAGTTCCCGCCCGAGGTGCGCTACAGCGGCATCTCGCTCTCGGTGCAGATCGCCGGCGCCGTGGCCGGCGGTGCCGCGCCCCTCGTCGCCACCTCGCTGCTCAAGGCCGGCGACGGCAGTCCCTGGCTGATCAGCGTCTATCTTGTCGCGCTTGGCCTGCTCGCCCTGTTCTGCGGCTCGCGCCTGCGCGCGGCCTGAGACCAGGCACCCGGCATGAAAAAGCCCCGCCAGCGCGGGGCTTTTTCATGCACCGGAAATCACGCTGCCGCATCGTGCCGGCAACTTTGCCGGACGCAGCGGGCAATCCTCTCCCGACCATTGCGCCGGCCACCGGCGCATCCCTGCAGCTGCGCACCTCGTCGTGCAGCGTCAAGGCAACCCCGCACCTGCTAGCGCCGCCGCCTGACGATGCACTCCGGGTTGTGGCGCAATCCGGCGTGACGCCACGGCGCAGGTGCGCGCAGGAGTGCGGCGCCGGCGGTTCAGTCGTATTCCGCGGCATCGTGTTCGCCGAGCAGGCGGCGCTGGCGCGGCGTCGCCGCAGCCAGCACGGCGGGATCGAAGGTGAAGGAGAGATAAGGCGAGAACTTCTGCGCCACCATGCGCCGGCCGTAATGCACCTGCAGCAGGTGGCGGCTGCGGTCCGGCGTGCGATTGCGGCTGCCGGCATGCCAGAGCTCGCTGCGGAAGACCAGCACGTCGCCAGCACGGCACAGCACCGGCTCCGGCGCACGCCCTTCCCACGCTGTCTCTCCCACGCGCGGCTTGCGCCCGGCGCGATGGCTGCCGGGAATGACCCGCGTCGGGCAGAGGTCGGCATCGATGTCGTCGAGATAGAAATGCGCGGTGCAGACCTGCATCGGCAGCAAAAAGCCCGGATCGGCCAGCAACGATTGCGGCAGCTCCATGACCAGGTAATCGACGTGCAGCTCGCCGCCGATAAAACCCGGCCGCGCCCGCCACGCCGTCTCGCCGATGATGTGGCAGTCG
>JAJNDL010000125.1 GCA_021156385.1 Moraxellaceae bacterium
ACGGCGGCACCGGCGCCGTGTACGTGCTGCTGAAACGGAAACGCGAAGACGCGTAGGCGGCATGCGCGGCACGCCCGCGCCCGGGCACGCCGGGCCTGCGCACCCTGCGGCCCTGGCTCGGGAACGCGAAGCCGCAGGGGACGGATCCGCAAGCGAACTGCACGGGACGGTCCCTGCGCGGCCGGCCGCCACGACGGTAGCGCCCGCGCCGACTCCGCCTGCAGTCCCGGATGCGCACATGAGCCGGATTCAGGCGCACGGGCAATTCCGCCCGCTTTACCCGCCCCCCTGCTTTCCGCTAGGGTGGCGGCCCGTTCGACCCCTGCCCGCGAGCCCCTGCAATGGACATGGAAAAAGCCTACGCCAGCCTGATCACCGCCGTCGGCGAGGACCTGTCCCGCCCCGGCCTCGACAAGACGCCGCATCGCGCCGCGGAAGCCTTCAAGTACCTGAACAAGGGCTATAACGAGAGCCTCGAGACCATCGTCAACGGCGCCATCTTCCCCTCCGACAACGACGAGATGGTGATGGTGAAGGACATCGAGCTGTATTCCCTCTGCGAGCACCACCTGTTGCCCTTCATCGGCAAGGCGCACGTCGCCTACCTGCCCTCGGGCCAGGTGCTCGGCCTCTCCAAGATCGCGCGCATCGTCGACATGTTCGCCCGGCGCCTGCAGATCCAGGAGAACCTCACCAAGCAGATCGCCGACGCGGTGCTGGAAGTGACCGGCGCCAAGGGCGTCGGCGTCATCATCGAGGCGCAGCACATGTGCATGATGATGCGCGGCGTCGAGAAGCAGAACTCGCTGATGAAGACCTCGGTCATGCTCGGCCAGTTCCGCAGCAACCCGCAGACCCGCAACGAATTCCTCTCCCTGCTGCGCTGATCCTCCGGAGCGCCGCCATGACGCGTGTCCTCATCACCGGCGCCGCCTCCGGCCTTGGCCGCGCCCTCGCCCTGGCCTGGGCGCGCCGCGGCGCCCGCGTGCTCGTCGCCGACATCAACGCGGAGCGCGGCGCGGAATCCGTGCAGCTCTGCATGGCCGCCGGCGCGACGGAAGCGGCATACCTGCACCTCGACGTGACGCAGGAGCGCGATTTCGATAGCGCCATGGCCTGGGTACGGCAGCACTGGGGCGGCCTCGACGTCATGGTGAACAACGCCGGCGTGGCCGGCGGCGGCAGCTTCGAGGGCATTCCGGACGAGGACTGGCACTGGCTGCTGGAGATCAACCTGATGGGCGTGGTGCGCGGCTGCCGCGCCGCGACAAAGCTGTTCAAGGCGCAGGAATCCGGCGCTTTCGTGAACATCGCGTCCATGGCCGGCCTGCTCAACCCGCCGGCGATGGCGAGCTACAACGTGGCCAAGGCCGGCGTGGTGGCACTGTCGGAAACGCTGGCGGCGGAACTCGCGCCCTGGAACATCGCGACGCTCGCGGTATGCCCCTCCTACTTCCAGACCAACCTCAACGAGTCGCTGCGCACCCGCGACGCCGCCATGCAGGCGGCGCTGCCCAAGCTGCTGGCCGGCTCCGAACTCTCGGCCGACGACATCGCGGAGGGCATCCTCGACGCGCTGGCGCGCGGCGAGGCGCTGTACCTGCCGCATCCCCGCGCCCGCGCCGCCTGGCAGCAGAAGCTGCAGGAGCCGGCCGCCTTCCGCGCGGAAATGCAGGCCCAGGCGCGCAAGCTCGCCGGCCGCCGCTGAACACCCGTCTGCACGGCCGCTAGGCCGGCATGACGAGCACCTCCGCCTCCTCCAGCAGCAACAGCACACCGGCGATCTCGTCCCCGGCATCGTGCAGCGCCACCGCGCGGGCGGCGAACACCTTCACGCCGGCGGTGTCGGGAAGCAGCACATGCCCCGCCTGCAGGCCCGGCAGGGTCCGCGCACGCAGGTACAGTGCCTCGACGGATTGCGCGGCGTGGCCGCGCACGGCCGGCAACAGCTGCCAGAGCGGCGCGCCCACCGGCTTGCCCTGCTCGGGTGCGCACAGTGCGGCCGCCCGGGCGTTGAGCCAGCCGACGCGGCCGTCGGGAGTGACGCGCAACAGCGCCTGCGGCAGCGCGCCCAGCGCCAGCAGGTTGAGCCGGTTCTCGGCGGCCTGGCTGCGGTCGCTGGCCTCGTGGATTTCGATTTCGTGCAGCAGGTGGCGGCGGAGCTGGGTGAAGGCGTCGAGCAGGCCGTTGATCTCGTCGTCGACCGGTGCGCGCGCCAGGCGGAGCGGCTCGCGCAGGTTGAGCGCATTGCTGCGCCGCATCTGCGCCGCGATGGCGTCGAGGTGGCGCACCACCAGGCGGTCGAACTGGCGCAGGACGAGCAGCGACAGGGCGACGGCCACCACGAACAGCAGGCCGAGGCGGCGCAGGAAGCGGTCGAAGAGATGGCTCTTGATGGCCGAGGTGGAGGCCTCCACCTCCAGGATGCCGAGCAGGCCGCTGTCGTCCTGCAGCCTCACCACGCGCTGCACGCGGTCGCGCCAGGGCTGTACCGGCTGGCCGGCCTCGTAGCTGGTGCCGGCGCGGGTGATGACCTGGACATGGGCCACCGAGGGATGCTGCAGGAGGTCGGCCAGCGTGCGCCGGATGGCGGCAGCGTCGTCCTGGCGCAGCAGGGCCTCCAGGCGGCCCTCGGAACGGCGCTGCACGGCGTCGAGGCCGGCCGCGACCAGGGCGACCTCGTGCCGGTAGTCCAGGGCAAGCTCGACCGCGGTAAGGACCGTGAACAGCACCAGCCCCGCGGCCAGCACGCCCGCGAGGAAGCGCCGCGCCAGCGCCTGGCGTGGCAGTTTCCGCTGTCCCCCGTCCCTGTGGCTCAACCGTTCTTCCCCCGCCGCGCTCCGGCAGCTCCACTGTCCCGATGATTCCTGCCGGCGCCGTGCCGGCGACCGCTTACCCTGCCGACCCGCGGCAGAAATCCGTTATCGCTTCCGCCACTGCGCCGGCCTGCTCCTCGAGGTGCAGGTGGTGGCTGCCCGGCAGGCTCACCAGGCGGCCGTTGCGGATCAGCGGCCAGCGGCCGCTGAACATCTCCTCCGCCGCCGCGAAGCCCGGCTGCGCGCGCACCAGCAGCACCGGGGCCGCGAGGCGCGCGACATAGGCACGCGCCTGCGCCTCGCTCATGCGCTGGCTGCCGTGGTGGCGCACGCGCCGGTCCAGCGTCCACGCATAGCCGCCCGGCACCGCCTTGAGGCCGCGCGTGCAGAGCAGGCGCGCCGCCTCCGCGGTGAGCGGCGTGAAGCCGCGCTGGCGTGCCGCCACCGCCTCGTCGATGGTGGCGAAGACGCGTTCCTCGCGCGGCGTGAAATCGCGCCACTCCTCGAGGGCGGCGCGCAGCACGTCCGGCGCCTCCTCTTCCTTCGCCGCCCAGGGGCCGAGGCCGTCGACGAGCAACAGGCGCCCGACGCGCTCCGGCATGGCGCCGGCGAGCAGGATGCCGATGCCGGCGCCCATGGAATGGCCGAGCACGGAGAATTTCTCCCAGCCGAGCTGGTCGGCCACCGCCAGCACGTCGTCGACGTGGTCCAGCATGTGGTAGCGCGTGCCGGCCGGCCGCCAGGCGCTCAGGCCGTGCCCGGCGAAATCCATGGCGACGATGTGGAACTGCGGCAGCAGCGGCGCCAGGCGGTCGAAGGTGGCGGCATTGTCCTGCCAGCCGTGCAGCGCCAGCAGCGGCGGCAGCGCCGGGTCGTGCCAGCAGCGCGCGGCGATGGGCCGGCCCTTGCTCGAGAATTCGCGTTCGACGGCGATCACGGCAGCGTTCCGATGAAGGTGACCGCCTGCCGGATGGCGGCGGCGGTTTCCAGCGGCTTCTCCAGCGGGAACATGTGCCCGCCCGCCACCTGCTCGTGCAGCAGGCGGTGGTGGCGCGCCAGGCGCGCGCCGAAACCGGTGCCGGCAAACTCGCTCCCGGCGCCGGTGAGCAGCGCACCCGGCACTTTCAGAGGGCGGCGGAAGCGCCAGGCGTTGTGCGGCGTGGTGCGGAAGATCGCGACCTCGGTCGCCACCGGAATGGTGAGGCGCACGCCGCCTTCGGCGTTGCTGAAGCCGAACAGCAGGTAGTCCTCGAAGCACTCCGGATCGAAGGCCGCGAAGAATTTCTTCTTGCCGAGGCTGGCGCGCACTTCGTCGCGCGAGTTCCAGAGCTCGCGCCGTCCGGCGCTGCGGCCCGCCGGCGTGATGCGGTCGGCCAGGCCGAGCTTCTTCATCACGCCGAAGCTGAGCGCCGCGAAGCCGTTGATGACGGGCGGGTCCATGACGACGACGGCGCGGAAGAGTTCCGGATACTTGTGCGCCGCCATGAAGGTGCAGAGCCCGCCCATGGAGTGGCCGACGCCGATGACGGGGCCATCGGCCTGGGCGCGGATGGAGTCGGCGACCTGCTCGGTGAGCGAGACCCAGTTGTCGTCGACCGGGTACTGCGGATCGGTGCCGAGCACGGGCACCATGCAGACCTCGAAATCCTTGCCGAGCGCCGCGAGCATCTTGTTGTAGCAGGCGGAGGGCACGCCGTTGGCGTGGGCAAAGTGCAGCAGGGGCTTGCTCATGGAGTCGGTTCTGGTGTCGTCGGTGTCACGCGCGGAAATTGCCGCAGCGCAAAAATAATTGGCGTCCCGAGGGGGACGCCATTAGTAGCAGGCCGGGCGCGGCTCCTGCAATCCCGGGCCGAGGGCCAGGAGCCGGCACGGCGCCGGGTGGCGGCGCGGCCGGCGTGTACCGGCCTCAGAGCTTCTCGAGGCGCAGCCCCAGCGCTTCCGCGGCACCCGCCTTCGCCGCAGGCAGCACCACCGCGGTGACGGCATCCTGCGTCAGGTAGAGCTCGCCGACGCGGCGCAGGTCGTCCAGCGTCGTGGAGAGGATGCGGGCGCGGGTGCGGCGACGCTGCTCCGGCGTACGCCCGTAGAGCGCGTTGTGGTAGGCGACGCGCGCCTCGCCGGCCGGCGACAGCGGCTTGTCCATGTCGGAGATGATGCCGAGCACGGCTTCCTCGAGCTGGCGCTGCTCGTGTTTTTCCTCGAGCAGCCAGCGCACGCTGGCGTCGAAGTCGGCGAGCGTGCCCTCCAGGCGCGGATCGCGGTAGGAGTAGAAGCGGAAGGCGCAGGCGTTGCTGTCGTAGCCGGCGCCGCCACCGTAGGCACCGCCACGCTCGCGGATGGCGCCGTGCAGGAAGCCGTTGCGCAGGAAGCCGCCGAGCAGCATGAGCGGCGCGGCGTCGGGATGGTCCAGCGGCACCGTGGCATA
>JAJNDL010000126.1 GCA_021156385.1 Moraxellaceae bacterium
TGCGCCAGGCTGTAGTCGACGAGCGCGCGGTCCGGCTCCGGCCGGCCTTCGTCTTCCCAGCGCTTCAGCACGGCGCTGGCGAAATAGAGTTCGCCGAGGATGTCGGCGAAGCGGCCGGAGAGTTTCTCGCGGCGCTTCAGCTCGCCGCCGAGCAGTGCCAGCGTAGCGTCGGCCACCAGCGCGAAGGCCGCCGACAGGCGCGTGAGCTGGCGATACCAGCGCGCCGCCGGCGTGGCCGGCGCCCGCGCCGTCACGGCGAAGGTCAGGCCGTGCCAGAGCGCGCGCAACGCGTTGCCGACGATGTGCCGCGTGTGGTCCACCAGCACCGCGTCGAAGGCGTTCTCCGCGTGCTCGCGATCGATTTCGACATGCCCGGCCAGTTCGATCTCGCGCATGAGGTAGGGATGGCAGCGCATCGCGCCCTGGCCGAAGACGATGAGCGAGCGCGTGAGGATGTTGGCGCCTTCCACGGTGATGCCGATCGGCACCGCGCGGTAGAGGTTGGCGATATAGTTGCGCGGGCCTTCGCTGATGGCCTTGCCGGCGTGGATGTCCATGGCGCTGTTCACCGCCGCGCGCATGCGCTCCATGCTCTGGTATTTCATGATGGCGGAGACCACGGCCGGTTTCTCGCCCAGGTCGAGCCCGGCGCAGGTGAGGCGGCGCGCCGCCTCCAGCGTGTAGGCGTGGCCGCCGAGGCGGGCCAGCTCGTCCTCGACGCCCTCGAGCTTGCCGATGGGCAGGCCGAACTGCCGGCGCACGCGCGCGTACTCGCCGGTGAGGCGGGCCAGCAGCTTGGCAATGGTGGTGCCGCCGGAGGGCAGCGAGATGCCGCGGCCCGCGGCGAGCGAGTTCATCAGCATGAACCAGCCGCGCCCCGCGTACTCGCGCCCGCCGATCACCCAGGACAGCGGGATGAAGACGTCGCGGCCGCGCGTCGGCCCGTTCATGAAGGCCATGCCGGCCGGCGAATGGCGGCGGCCGATCTCGACGCCGGGATGGTTCGCCGGAATCAGCGCGAGCGTGATGCCCGGCGCTTCCGCGCTGCCGAGCAGGTGCTCCGGGTCGCGCAGCTGGAAGGCGAGGCCGAGCACGGTGGCCACCGGTGCCAGCGTGATGTAGCGCTTGTCCCAGTTGAGGCGGATGCCGAGCACTTCCTGGCCCTCGAACAGGCCGCGGCAGACGACGCCGGTGTCGGGGATGGCGCCGGCGTCCGAGCCCGCGGTGGGGCCGGTGAGCGCGAAGCAGGGAATCTCTTCGCCGCGGGCGAGGCGCGGCAGGTAGTGGTTCTTCTGTTCCTCGGTGCCGTAATGCAGGAGCAGCTCGGCCGGGCCCAGCGAGTTCGGCACCATCGCGGTGATGCCGGCGGACATGGAGCGCGAGGCGATCTTGCCGACGATCTGCGAATGCGCCTCGTGCGAGAAACCGTGGCCGCCGTATTCCTTGGGCACGACGAGGCCGAAGAAACCCTGCTCGCGCAGGAACTGCCAGGCGTCGGGCGGCAGGTCGCGGTCGCGCATGATGCTGTAGTCGTCGAGCATCCGGCAGAGCTGCTCGACGGGGCCGTCGAGGAAGGCCTGCTCTTCGAGCGACAATTTCGCAGGCGGGATGGCGAGCAGCTTCTGCCAGTCGGGCGTGCCGCGGAAGAGCTCGGCCTCCCACCAGGTGGTGCCGGCGGCGATGGTCTCGCGCTCGGTGTCGGAAATCGGGGGCAGCTTGCGCCGGATGAGCTGCATCACGGGCAGCGTGACCAGCAGCATGCGCACCGGCTTCAGGCTCCACAGGAAGAGCAGCAGCCAGGGCAGCCACAGTACGGACCATACCGGCATCTGGCCCCGCCAGAGCAGCAGCATGACGACGCCCGTGGCCAGCGTGGCGACGAGCCCGTAACGGGGGTTGTGCAACGCCAGCGCCGCGGCGCCGACGATCATTGCAAGAACAAGCAGGCTCATGCGCGACTCCTGTCAGCCATCTCCATGGGCGGCGGCCGGACAGCCGGCGCCGCGTTCATTGTGCGGCGCGCCTGCGCTGGTCCTGTTCAATTTCCGCTATCGAATGTCGTGCGAGTGTAGAAGGCAGAGCAACAGGACTAGCGGTCTTGTCTCATCGCGCGCGCCGGCCTATAAGGAGATTCAAGTCAGCCAGGGCCCTCCCGCATGAAGTTCAGATTACTGCTGTGGTACATGGCGAGACGTATGGAAATGCTCGCCCGTACCAATGCCGAATTCATCGCCAAGCTGCACGGACGCGACTTCGTCATCCAGATCTCGACCGACGAGAAGATCCACCGCTATTTCCACATTCATCACAACCGCGTCGTCTCGCACGCGGCGCAGCACGAGAAGCCCGACGTCACGCTGCACTTCGCCAGCAACGCCATTGGCCTGCGCCTGATCGGCAAAGGCAATGCCCAGGGCTTCATGGAGGCCGTGCAGAAGCACGAGGTGAAGATCAGTGGCGACATGACGCTGCTCATGTGGTTCATGGGGGTCGGCAAGTACCTGCGGCCCGGCCGCCGCCGCGATGCGGCGCACGGTGCCGCGCATTCCGCGCACTGAATCCGCACCGCACGGGGCAGGCTGTGCCGCACGGCGGCGGAGCCTGCCCTTTTCATTTCCCTTCCGCTCGCAACACCGCGCCAGACGCCCTGCGCGAACCCGGCCTGTGTCCGGCTCTGCGCTTTTTTCTGTCCGCCTGAAAAATAGTTGAGCTGCGAAATAGATGATTTAGTGATAACAACGACACTAAGCCACGACAATGTAATCTTTCGTACCCAGTAAGTTTCTCCCCAGCGCAAACTGTTGTGCTCACTAACGACAGCGCCGGCCCTACCGGCGTGACCATGAAGCCCCGAAAGGGATTCGCGCACGATTCGTGATTCGTCTTCGCCGACGTTGCACAGGGATTTCCCCAGAGAGCTCCGGGCCTGCCGCTCCCATCCGGGAGGGCTGTGGCTTGCCGTTTCACGCCCCGCACGGTGGCGACGGCAGCGGAGTGGCGGGAAAGATCAGCCGGCTGTGCCGGCCGCGCATACGAACGATTACGCGGAGAATACGAATGCGGTTGTTACTGGCAGTGCCCCTGGCGGCCTTTTCCCTGAATGCGAGCGCCGACTGGTCCACCCTGAAGTCCCTGCTCTACAAGTACAGCACCTCGTCCACGTCCACGACGACGTCCGGCACCACGAGCGGCTCGACGACCACCAGCGGTTCCACCACCACCTCGGGCACCACCACCACGTCCGGCAGCACCACGACCACGAGCGGTACCACGTCCGGGACCACGAGCGGCACGACGTCGGGCACCACCACCGGCACGACGTCCGGGACCACCACAGGCACTACTACCGGCACCACGAGCGGCACTACCACCGGCACGACATCGGGCACCACGACTGCGGCCACCTGGTGGAAGCCGTCGTCCTTCGTGCGCTGGCAGATCCAGTACGAAGGCGCGCTCAACACCTCGTACAACGTCGACGTCTACAACGTCGACCTGGTGGAGACCTCGACGTCCGACATTTCGATGCTGCATGCCCAGGGCAAGAAGGTGATCTGTTACTTCAGCGCGGGCTCCTACGAGAACTGGCGTCCGGACGCTTCCAAGTTCCCGAGCGCCGTGCTCGGCAAGAACATGGACGGCTGGGCCGGCGAGCGCTGGCTGGACGTGCGCAACCTGACCGCGCTCGGCCCGATCATGACGGCGCGCCTGGACCTCGCGAAGAGCAAGGGCTGTGACGCCGTGGACCCGGACAACGTCGACGGCTACACCAACGACACCGGCTTCGCGATCGCGGGCTCGCAGCAGATCACCTACAACAAGTTCCTGGCCACCGAGGCGCACAAGCGCGGCCTCGCCATCGGCCTGAAGAACGACGTGGACCAGATCGTGGCGCTGCAGCCCTACTTCGACTTCGCGACCAACGAGGAGTGCTACAAGTACAACGAGTGCTCGCTGATGAAGCCCTTCATCGCGGCCGGCAAGCCGGTGATGCACATCGAGTACGACAAGGCCACCACGACCTTCTGTCCGTCGGTGAACAGCCTGGGGTTCAGCTCCATCCGCAAGAACCTCAACCTCGACGCCTACGTGCAGTTCTGTCGCTGAGCGTGACGTCGTGAGAAAAAGCCCGCCCTGTGCGGGCTTTTTCATGCGCGCGGCCCGGTACGTTTACAGTTCGGCATGCGCCTTCGCAAACGCTGACGCCGCACCAACAAATCCCTAGCACGGATG
Organism: Moraxellaceae bacterium; assembly: GCA_021156385.1. Taxonomy (GTDB): domain Bacteria; phylum Pseudomonadota; class Gammaproteobacteria; order Pseudomonadales; family Moraxellaceae; genus UBA2031. Next base: position 4,234 of record JAJNDL010000126.1, read on the forward strand.
CGAAGTTGGTGGAGTGTCTTGGCGGTCAGGTGACGGGAATAATGCGCCCTGTGACGGCATGCGAATGCCGGCATGACAGCGGCCCGGCTGCGTCTCCGCAATCGCCCCGGCCGCTGTCCCTGAACGAAAGGATGCGTATCGTGCAGTGGCGTACCTGGCTTCTCCTCCTGTTCGCGTTCTGCATGCCGGCCCGGGCCGAGCCGCCGGCGGTTGCGCTCCACTACGGCGCGACGCCGCCCTGGGACGAGCTGCGCGCCTTCGACGTGGTCGTGGTCGAGCCCGACCACCCCGGCATCGACCCGCAGCGCTACCGCCACCCCGACAGCCGGCTCTTCGCCTATGTCAGCCTCGGCGAGGTGCATCCGACGCGGGCCTACTTCCGGCAAATTCCACCGCACTGGCTGGCGGGCAAGAACGCGGAGTGGGGCTCGCGCCTCGTCAACCAGGCCCAGCCCGGCTGGCCCGACTTCGTCGTCGAGCAGATCGTCGCACCGCTGTGGGCGCGCGGCTACCGCGGCTTCTTCCTCGACACGCTGGATTCGTACCAGCGCGTGGCGCGCGATGAAAAACAGCGCGCGCGCCAGCAGGCCGGCCTCGTCGCCACCATCCGCGCCATCAAGGCGCGCTTCCCCGAGGCACAGCTCATCGCCAACCGCGGCTTCGAGATCCTGCCGCAGGTGCACGAGCAGTTGTGGATGGTCGCCGCGGAATCGCTCTACCGCAGCCACGTGCCGGGCGAGAACCGCTACCGTGCCGTGCCGGAGGAGGAGCGGGCGCCGCTGCTCGCGCAACTCGCGCGCGTGCGCGACGAATTCAAATTGCCGGTGCTGGTCATCGACTACGTGCCGCCCGCCGAGCGCGAGCTGGCGCGGCAGACCGCGGCGGCCATCCGCGCGCAGGGCTTCATCCCCTGGGTGACGACGCCGGACCTGAAGACGCTGGGCCTCGGCAACGTCGAGGTGCTGCCGCGCAAGGTGCTGGTGCTCTACGACCCGGCCCACACGAA
>JAJNDL010000127.1 GCA_021156385.1 Moraxellaceae bacterium
CTACAAGGACCGCGGCAGCGGCGACGTGCATCGCGTCGAGCTGGAGGGCGTGTTCGTGCAGATCGGCCTGCTGCCCAACACCGACTGGCTGAAGGACACGCTGGCACTGAGCCCGCGTGGCGAGATCGTCGTCGACACACGCGGCCAGACCTCGCTGCCCGGCGTATTCGCCGCGGGCGACGCCACCACGGCGCCCTACAAGCAGATCATCATCGCCATGGGCGAGGGCGCAAAGGCGGCGCTGGCGGCCTTCGACCACATCATTCGCAGCCCGGTGCCCGACACGCAGCAGGTTTCTGCCGCGTAAGCAGCCCTGTCACCGATAAGCCCTTGGGCCCCTCGCGGGGCCTTCTTTTTGCCGGCGCGATGGCGGGGCTGCCGGGTCGGCGGCGCGGCGGAGTGCGTGGGCAGGCGCCGGTTTCCCGTCCAGTGCGCCGGCGCTCCTGCTCGGGACCCGGACTGGCCCGGACCTTTCTGCATTTCCGCACGGCGCGGTTTCCGGCCCTCCTCGTCGTGATGCGCGCCGCAGCAGGAGGGCGCTACCGCGGGGCATGGCCGTAACGGCATTGCGCGGTTTTTGAATCAAAGTGGTGAAAATTCCGGGCCGTCATGGTGCAGGCGGTGGTGCGGGCCGTGTTTGTGCAATTGGTACGGCGCTTGCTCCTGCAGGTAGCAAGGCGCGGCACGAACCGCGCCGCAATGCAACGGGCGGCACGCCAGCGCGGGCGTGCACGCCGCGACAAGGGCGTCTGTCGGTGCATCCCGCATGCGCTGCCAGGCGCCCTTTCATTTGTGTGGCGGCCTTGTGGCTTCGAAGGAGGTCGCGCCGCCATGCCGACGCTCCGGGAGACACGCCATGCAGACCTATCTCGGGAAGTACCGCGAAATCGTCCTCGCGGTCGCCTGCTTCCTCGTCTTCGACCTCGCGGTACTGCTGCTCAACTTCTACATCTCCTTCCAGATCAGTGAGAGCGCGGTGTCCATCAACCTCGCCGGCCGCCAGCGCATGCTCTCGCAGCGCATGACCAAGGAGCTGCTCGAGGTGCAGGACGATGCCGCCCAGGGCCGCGACCTCGCGCCCGCGGTGGCGCGCCTGCAGAAGAGCGTCGACTTGTTCGACCGCACGCTGGAGGGCTTCCGCGGCGGCGGCATGGTGCCGGGCGGCGACGGCAAGCCCGTGCGCCTGGCGCCGGTGGCCTCGGCCAGCGGTCGCGCCATCCTGGCCGAGGCGGAGGCGCTGTGGCGGCCTTTCCGCCTCATGATTCCCGAGGGCGGGCCCAGCGCCGTGGTGCTGCTCGATGTCGAAAGCGCCGCGCGCCACGCCCGCCAGCACAACACCGCGCTGCTGGCGCTGATGAACCGCCTCACCACGGATCTCGAGCAGGCCGCCGGTGCCCGCGCCAATACGCTGCGCCTGGTGCAGACGGCGGGCATCCTGCTTGCCCTGCTCAACTTCGCCTTCATCCTTTTCAAGTTCATCCGCCGCCTGCAGGAGAACGACCGCCGCATCGAGGCGGCGCAGGCGGAGACGGCGGAGATCCTGGGCACGGTGAAGGAGGGCCTGTTCCTGCTCGACCACGATTTCCGCATCGGCTCGCAGTACTCCGCGTCGCTGGCGGAGATCCTCGGCACGGCCATCGTGCCGGGCAGCGATTTCCGCGCCATCCTGCAGCGCCTGCTGCCGGGTGACACCGTGAAGACGGCGGTGGAGTACATCGGCCTGCTGCTCGGCGACCGCGTGAAAGAGGCGCTGGTGCAGGACCTCAACCCCCTCGTCGCCGTACCGGTCAGCATCAGCGAGGATTTCGGGCTGACGCAACGCCGCTACCTGACGCTGCAGTTCAGCCGTGTGCGGGCCGACGGCCGCATCTCGCACCTGCTCGTCACCGTTTCCGATGTCACCGCGCAGGTGGAGCTGGAGCAGGCGCTGACGGAAACCCGGGCGCGTGCCAAGGCGGAAGTGGAGGTCATGCTGGACCTGCTCAAGGTGAACCCGGCGACGCTGCGCCACTTCCTCGACCGCGGCGAGCGCAGTCTGCTGGAGATCAACGACCTGCTGCGCCACGCCAGCAACGACGGCCGCGACTACCGGCGCTCGCTGGCGCTCATGTTCCGCCTCGTGCACATGCTGAAGGGCGAGGCGGCCGCGCTCGGCCTCGCCATGTTCGAGGAGCTGGCGCAGCGCTTCGAGGACCTGCTCGCCGGCCTGCGCAGCCGCGGCAGCGTGAGCGGGGCCGACCTGCTGGCGCTGCCCCTGCCGCTCGACGAGTTCCTGCAGCGCATCGCCAGCGTGCGCGAACTCGGTCACCGCCTCGCCGCCTACCAGTCGGCGTTTCCCGGCCAGCAGAGCGATGCGACGCTGCTGGCGCGCATGCGCGAGCTCGCCGCCCGCATTGCCCGCGACCATGGCAAGCAGGTGCAGGTAGAGGCCGACCTCGCGCTGCTGCAGAAGCTGCCGGGCACACAGCGCGACCACCTGCAGGACATCGCCCTGCAGCTGCTGCGCAACGCCGTCGTACACGGCATCGAGCCGGAGGCGCGCCGCCAGGAGCGGCGCAAGCCGGCCCGCGGCACCATCTCCATGCACCTGCGCCAGGTCGACAATGAATTCGAATTCGTGCTGCGCGACGACGGCCAAGGGCTGGTGCCGGAGCGCATCGCCGCGGCGCTGGTGAGCCGCGGCCTGTACACGGCCGAGCAGGCTGCCGAGCTTGGCGAGCGCCAGCTCATCATGAAGATCTTCGAGCCGGGCGTGTCGACGGCGGTGGAGGGCGGTCGTGATGCCGGCCAGGGTGTCGGCCTGGATGTGGTGCGCCACAAGCTGCAGACGCTGGGCGCACGCCTGCAGGTCTCGTCGCGGCGCGACGAGTTCACCCAGTTCCGCATCCGCTTTGCCTTCTGAGGAGCCGCCCATGCGCCTGCTCGTCGTCGACGACTCCAACATCATCCGCGCGCGCATCGCGCGCGCCGCCCTGCATCCGCGCCTCGCCGGCCTCACCATCGTCGGTCTCGCGCGCAACGGCCGCGAGGCCATCGACATCTGCCGGCGCGCGCGGCCCGACCTCGTGACCATGGACCTGACCATGCCGGAGATGGACGGCAATACCTGCATCGGCGAGCTGGTGCGGGAGTGGCCGCAGCTCGACATCCTCGTGGTCTCGGCGCTCAGCGACAAGGCCACCGCCATCGACGCGCTGCGCCGCGGCGCCCGCGGTTTTCTCTACAAGCCGTTTACCGACGAGCAGCTGGTGAATGCCCTGCTCGAGATCAGGAGCTGAGGGACGAGCCATGCCGGAACTGCGCGAAACCGAACTGCGCGTCTTCGTGGACGCGGTACTGCATTACTTCGGGCACGGCACGCGCGAGCCTGCCGTCATCCGCTCGGCCTATCTCAGCGATACGGTGCAGCCACGCTTTCCCTACACGGGGCTCATCACCTGTGGCGGCCAGTTCCGCGGCTGCGTGCATTTCTCGGCGCCGCGCGAGCTGTTGCGCGCCCTGCTCGTGGATCTCGGCGAACACGACATGAGCGAGGCCAACCTGCTGGACGCGGTGGGCGAGATCGCCAACACCATTGCCGGCAACGTCCGCCGGCATTTCGGCGGCGGGCTCGAGATCTCGGTGCCGGTGCGCCTGGCCGGACAGGCGGAGGGCATCAAGGCGGCCGTGCGTGCGCGGCCCTTCGTGATTGCGCTGGGCTGGCGCGGCCACGAGGCCATGGTGGTGGTGGACATCGCACCGGCCGAGTGATGCCGGCGGCTGCGGCCGGAACTTCGCCCGCGGCCGTCACCGGCCTGTGGCATGATGCGCGCTTCGCCTTCCGGAGCGCGCCATGCAATCCCTCCTCGACTACTCGCAGCTCTCGCCCGACACCGTGATCCGCGCGGTGGAGAGCACGGGCCGCTACTCCGATGCGCGCGTGCTCGCCCTCAACAGCTACGAGAACCGCGTCTACCAGGTCGGCATCGAGGACGAGCTGCCCCTGATCGCCAAGTTCTACCGGCCGCAGCGTTGGAGCGATGCGCAGATCCGCGAGGAGCACACCTTCGCGCGTGAACTCGCGGCCGCCGAGCTGCCGGTGGTGGCACCGCTCGCCGACAGCGCCGGCGAAACACTGTTCAGCTTCGAGGGCTACCGCTTCGCGCTCTTTCCGCGCCGCGGCGGCCAGGCACCGGAGCCCGGCGATCTCGAGCAGCTGCACCGCCTCGGCATGCTGCTCGGCCGCATGCACGCGGTGAGCCGCCGCCAGCCGTTCGCGCACCGCGCCGCGCTGACGCTGGAACGCTTTCTCGACACGCCGTCGCGCACCGTCATGCAGCCGGCCACGCTGACGCCCCGCTTCGAGCGCGTGATCGCGCGACTGCGCGAGCTGATCGGCGCGACCGGCCTGGAAACGTTCGCGAGCATCCGCACGCAGGGCGACTGCCATCCCGGCAACATCATCTGGACACGCGACGACGGCCCCTGGCTGGTCGACTTCGACGACTGCCAGGCGGCGCCCGCCATACAGGATTTGTGGATGCTGCTCGCCGGCACGCGCCGCGAGCAGGAGCTGCAGGTCGCGGAGCTGCTGGATGGCTACGAGACGTTCTGCGAGTTCGACAACCGCGAACTCGCCCTGGTGGAAGCGCTGCGTTCGCTGCGCATGGTGCATTACGCCGGCTGGCTGGCCAGCCGCTGGGAGGATCCCGCCTTTCCGCGCCACTTTCCCTGGTTCAACACCGAGAGCTACTGGCAGGCGCATGTCGCCGAGCTGGAGGAGCAGCTCGTGCTGCTCGCGGAGCCGCCGTTGCGGCGGCTCTAGTCTCGGGCAATCGGGTTCAGCAAAATTTGGAGCTGCCCCAGCAGGTGTCGGGCACCGGTGCCGGGTCGCTGATCGGCGTGTCGATGGGGCTGGAGACCGGCGTGCCGTAGAACATCATGCTCTGGCAGTGGCGCAGTTGCATGGAACCGGTGGTGAGCTCGAAGAAGCGGAAGCCCGTCAGCAGGCTGCGGTAGATGGTGAGGCTCTCGGTCACGGGCTGGTCCGCGGAATCCGGCGGCACGGCCAGCCACAGCATCTGGCGCGGGAATAGCGCCCAGTGCACGGCGTCGTTTTCGTGCGTGTGGCCCCAGTCGGGCAGGGCGGCATACCCCAGCGGATCGTGCTGCGCCTCCAGCGCGTACGGATAGGCGGCGAGCGAGACCGTGGTGGGCGACGCCGGCATGATCATGAACCATGCCGTGTTTGTGACGGGATAGTAGGTGGGGGACATCCGGAGATCGGTCACGAACAGGCCCGAGACCATCGTCACGCCACCGGTGGAGAGGGTCGTACCGGTGGCGCTGCTGGTGAAGGTGCTGTTCTGTGCCGCCACCGTCAGCGTGCCGCTGCTCGCGGTGACGATGCGCAGCGCCGCCGTATTGCCGGAATCCTCGCAGACGTAGTTGCCGTCGGGCAGCCAGTCGGCAAGCCGCTCCGCATCCTTCACCAGCACGGCGTCGCTGGCCGCGATCGCCGGGCAGCTCCATTCCTCGCCCTCCACGATGATCCGGCTGGCCTCGCTGCTGAGCAGGACGGACACGAAGGGCGCCGCCGGCACCTGGTCATGCAGGACGATGTCGCCGTTGATGCCGCCGGAGGGTGGCGTAATCACGATGCTGAGGCCGTCCGAGACCGGGCCGCTGCCGAGCGCGACGGCGCCGGCGGGCACGGAGAAGCCCTCGCGCTTGATGCCGAGGTAGCCGGGGGCTTGGGCGATGTTAGCGTAGGAGTTGCCGGCCGGCAGGCGGTAGAGGCCCGTCGGCGCCTGCAGGCTGAAGCCGCCATCGGCCGCGACGTCGACGGTGAAGTCAGCCGTCCCCGATGCCGGCAGCGTGCGCTGGCAGGTGAGGGTATGGCGGCCGGCGAGGTTGTCGCCGATGAGCTTGTCGGTGGTGCCCTGCGCGAGGGCCGCGCTAACGCTCGTGCGGTAGCGGCCGGCGACGGACTCCAGGGCGCCGGACAGCCAGGCGGCCGGATCGTCGGCTGTTGCATAGGGCGTGGAGAGCGCGCTGCCGTCGGCCAGGCTGTCCAGGCTGCCGTCGGCGAAGTCGCTGGCGAGGAGGCCGATGAAGCCGGGCAGCGGCGCGCAGTCGATGTCGGCATGGCAGTCGTCGGCCACCGCGGGCTGGGCCGCCGCCAGGCTGGCCAGCGCCGCCAGCAGGCCGGCCTGCTGGCCGGCCCAGGTGTCGGCGGAAGGCAGGTCGAGCGGGTTGTCGAGGATCTCCGGCACGTCGAGCAGCGAATTCGCCGCGCTGATGCCGAGCAGGGCACGCAGTTCGTTCTCGGCCTGCGTGATGTGCGCGGCGGTCAGCGCGCCGCTGCCGGCCAGCACGCGGGCGCGCTGGTACATGAGCTCGGTCAGGGCGGTCACGGTAACGCTGCCGCGTGCGCCGGCAGACACCGCATGCAGCACCTGCCCCTCGGCCAGCGGGCGGTAACCGCCGATGCCTTCATCGAAGTACCAGATGTCCTCGCCACCGATGAGCTCCACCATGAAGCCGGCCGGCAGCGTGCCGAAGTCCAGTTCGACGCTCCCCTCGGTGCCGAGGAAGCCCTGTGCGATCAGCGTGCCCTGCAGGGTGTAGACGCGGACGTCGCCGCCCAGCACCTTGCCCAGCGAAGGCGTCACGGTCAGCGTGGCGGAAGAGGGCGTGTCGCTGCTGCCGCCGCAGGCGGCGAGGGCCAGCAGGCAGAGGCCGGCGAGGGTGTTTCTGGCGAAGGTCATGGGCAGGGTCCGTCCCGGGGAAGTGCTGCCGAGTGTACGGACCGGGCGCCGTCTTGGCATCTGCGGAAACCACGCAGTGGCGTGGCCCGGCGGACTCAGTGCCGCTCGTTGCCCTGCGCGGCCGGACGCACCGGCGCCACGTGCTCCCCGGATTCTTCATGGGCCGCGTCCGGCGCGATCATGGTTCGGGTCGGGAAGGCCACCGCGGCGCCGCCGGCGTGGATGATGTCCAGCACCTTGAGGAACACGTCCTGGCGCACGCGGCTGAACTCGGCGAACTCGGTGCTGCGCGAGAAGGCCTGCACCAGCAGGCCGAGCGAGGACTCGTTGAAGCGGTCGAGGCCGACCGTGATGGACTGCTCCTGCGCGATGCCGGGATGCGCCTCGAGCATGGCGCGGATCTCCTCGATGATGGCGGGCAGGCGGTGGCGGTCGGCATAGCGCACGGCCACCGACTGCTCGATGCGCCGGTGCGTCATGCGCGACACGTTCTCCACCGCGATCGACGCGAAGGTGGAGTTGGGCACGTAGAGCGGGCGCTGCTCGCTGGTGCGGATGCGCGTGAGGCGCCAGCCGATGTACTCCACCTCGCCTTCCAGCGCGCGGTCGGGTGAGCGGATCCAGTCGCCGATGCTGAAGGGCCGGTCGAGGAAGATCATGAGGCCGCCGAAGAAGTTGGCGAGCAGGTCCTTCGCGGCGAAGCCCACGGCGATGCCGCCGATGCCGCCGAAGGCGAGCACGCCCGACACCGAATAGCCGAGCCGCTGCAGCAGGATCAGCGCTGCCGTGACCAGCACGCTGATGCGCAGCACCTTGGCTACGGCGCGCGCGGTGGTGACGTCGGCCATGGGGACGCCACCCCCGGGCGGGGTCACCACGGTGGCCTCGACGGCGCTGACGAAGCGCAGCAGGAACCAGGCGATGATGGCAATCAGCAGGACGGCGCGCACTGCGTCTGCATACTCGAAAAGCGGGGCTTCGGTGCGCGAGGCGATGAGGTTGCAGGCGACGTTGAGGCCCAGCACCCAGATGAGCGCAAGCAGCGGCTTCTCGGCGGCCGCGAGGGCGGGCTCGTCCCAGGGCGTGCGCGTTTTTGCGAGCCGTTGCTTGATCCGGCGCAAGACGGCGCGCGACAGCGCGCCGACAATCACGGTCAGCAGCACCGTGAAAAACACGGGCAACATCCAGTGGCTTTCCTGTGCGAACCAGTCGCGCCATTCTGCCGTCATCGGTCCTCCGGGGCGGTGGGCCGTAACAGCTTAGGGAGGAGACGTGCGGCGGCCTGTCATGTTTGTTTATGGGTTTTATGCGTTTGCGCTGCTCTTCGCCGGTGCGGTGCAGGCCCTCACCGTCGCTCCGGCCGGTGCCTTCACCGCACGCGGCCAGCTCGCCGTGAGCAAGGGCCGGCTGGCGGCGACCTGCCGCGCGACGTTCACCGGCCGGGTCGACCCCGATGGCGCCGTGAGCATCACCGCCGTGGATTTCGGCGACAAACCGCGCCGCTGTCGCCTGCTGCAGGCGCAAGGGCTGCCCTGGCAGGGGAGCGTCGGAAGCCCGGTGCAACTGCGGCTGCAGGGAGTCGCCGTCGAGGTGGACTCACGCCTCGACGGCGGCGTATGCGGACCGGCTGTGCTGGTGGCGGAATGGCGGGCGGTGACGTCGACACTGCATTTTCCCGCGCAGCCGTTGCCGCGCGACTGCAGCTTGCAGGGCGAGATCACCACCACGCCCGCCCTCGTCATTAACCCGTGAGGCCATCGCGCCCCAGGAGGAACCCCATGCGCATCCTCGTCATCCAGGGACATCCGGACAGCAACGGCCGCCATTTCGACGACGCCATCGCCACGGCCTACACCGATGCCGCGCGGAATGCCGGCCACGAACTGCGCACGGTCACCGTCGCGCAGGTCGACTTTCCCATTCTGCGTTCGCGCGAGGAGTGGGAGAAAGGCGAAGTGCCGCCCGGCCTGCGCCAGGCGCTGGACGACATTCTTTGGGCCGAGCACCTGGTCTTCGTCTTCCCGCTCTGGCTGGGCGACATGCCGGCCCTGCTCAAGGGCTTCCTCGAGCAGGTGCTGCGGCCCGGCCCGGCCGTCGACACGAAGACGCCCTTCGGGCACGCGCTCAAGGGCCGCAGCGCGCGCGTCATCGTCACCATGGGCATGCCGGAGCTCTTCTACCAGGTCTGGTACGGCGCCCGCGCGATCAAGAGCTTCCGCAGCAACATCCTCAACTTCGTCGGCATCCGGCCGGTGCGGCTCAGCTATTTCGGCATGGTCGAGGGGAAGAATCCGAAGCGGCGTGAAGCCTTCCTGGCGCGTGTGCAGCGCTGGGGGGGAAAGGCGGCCTGAAGCGTGGGGCCGGTGTCCGGCGCGGTGCCAGCATCGCGCAGCGCGGGCCGCTGTCTCCTCCGCAGCGGGCGCTTGGCCGGTTGGCACCGGCTGCGCAGGTCAGCGTCGCCGCCTGCTTCCGGTCCGCGCCAGATGCAGGTCGGCGCGTCCGCGGTTCCGGCCGCCGGCAGCGCCTGCTAGATTCACCGCCAATACGGGATGACCGTGGCGGGAGACGGCATGGCGGATCTTTTCAATGTGGTGTTTGCCGGGCAGATCGCCGGGACGGCCGATCCGGCCGCGGTGCGCGCCAATGTCGGCAAGCTCTT
>JAJNDL010000128.1 GCA_021156385.1 Moraxellaceae bacterium
GCCGAACACCGTCATGCGCAGGTCGCGCTCGAGGTTCTTGAGCGACTCCTTGTCGTTGGCCGACACCGACTTCGGCGGGATGCGGGCGATCTTGGCGACAATCTCCTCGATCTCGGGCACGCCGATGGTCTTCTTGCGCTTGGACGGCGACTGCAGGCGCTGGTAGGCACCGGCCTCGTCAATCACGTCGATGGCCTTGTCCGGCAGGAAGCGCTCGTTGATGTAGCGGTCCGCCAGCTCCGCGGCGATCTGCAGCGCCTTGTCGGCATACTTCACGCCGTGGTGCTCCTCGAAGCGCGACTTCAGGCCCTTCAGGATCTGGTAAGTCTCCTCGACCGTCGGCTCCTTCACGTCGATCTTCTGGAAACGGCGCGACAGGGCGCGGTCCTTTTCGAAGATGCCGCGGTATTCCTGGTAGGTCGTCGAACCCATGCACTTCAGCGAGCCGTTGGCCAGCACCGGCTTGATCAGGTTGGAGGCATCCATCACACCGCCGCTCGCCGCACCTGCTCCGATGATGGTGTGGATCTCGTCGATGAAGAGGATGGCGCCTTCCTTCTTGTTCAGCTCGGTGAGCAGCGCCTTGAAGCGCTTCTCGAAGTCGCCGCGGTACTTGGTGCCCGCGAGCAGCGCGCCAAGGTCCAGCGAATACACGACGCTGTTGGCAATCGCATCCGGCACCTTGCCTTCGATGACCAGCCAGGCCAGGCCTTCGGCAATCGCCGTCTTGCCCACGCCCGGCTCGCCCACCAGCAGCGGATTGTTCTTGCGACGGCGGCACAGGATCTGCACGGCACGCTCGATTTCCTCGTCACGGCCCACCAGCGGATCAATCTTGCCGGCCCGGGCCAGCTCGTTGAGGTTGCTGGCATAGGCTTCGAGCGCGCTCTTGGGCGTTGCCTCCCCGGCCGACTCCTCGTCCTGCACGGGCTCCTGCGGCTGCTCCTGTGCCGCGCTCTCGTCGTGCACCTTGGAGATGCCGTGGGAGATGTAGTTGACCACGTCGATGCGTGCGATCGACTGTTTCTTCAGGAAGTAGACGGCCTGCGACTCCTGTTCGGAGAAGATCGCCACCAGTACGTTGGCGCCGGTCACTTCCTTCTTGCCCGATGACTGCACATGGAAAACGGCTCGCTGCAGTACACGCTGGAAGCCCAGCGTCGGCTGGGTTTCGCGCTCGGTTTCATGCGAGGGAATCAGTGGTGTCGTCTCGTCGACGAAATGGCCGAGATCGCGGCGCAGCGAAGTAATGTCGGCACCGCAGGCCTTCAGCACCTTGGCTGCGGATTCGTTGTCGAGCAACGCCAGCAGCAGGTGTTCAACGGTCATGAACTCGTGGCGCTTCGCGCGAGCATCGCGAAAAGCGAGATTGAGGGTTACTTCTAGATCACGACTCAGCATGTCGCCTCCCCTTGCCTTACGACCGTAGTGGTAAGGGCCATGCCCCTACCTTCTTTCTCCGCCCTTAATTCCGCATTTGCATGCAGGGGTCAGGCCTGTTCCACGCGACAGAGTAGCGGGTGCTGGTTCTGCTGCGCGTAGTCCACGACCTGCGCGGCCTTGGTTTCAGCAACGTCGCGGGTGAAGATTCCTACCGTTGCCTGACCTTCGGTGTGAATGGTGAGCATCACCCGCGTGGCCTTCTCGCGATCCATGTTGAAGAAACTTTCCAATACCTCTACCACAAAATCCATAGGTGTGTAGTCATCGTTCATGATGACTACTTTATACATCGGCGGTGGCGCCAGTTCGGGGCGGGATTCCTGGATCGCCAGCTCGCCCTCGGGGGCTCCCTCTTCGGGTCCGTTCTGGTTTCGGACCACGTACGACGAAAATACTAGGTGAGGGAACAAGGTTTTTCTCATGGCGCTTCTACAACAAATGGTATGGGACTGATGGGGCGGAAAAGCAAGGGACGGGCTTGCCATCTGGGTCATGATAACGCCGTCGGTCTGGTCAGGGCAGACCTGCATACCAAGCCCTTGACAGTAGTCGGGAGCTTGGGGGAAATTTCGGACAATTTGTGAGCATTCACAAAAAAAATACATTGGCGCTTTAACAACAATAACCGCCGCAGGCGCCACGGCAGTCGAGGGAAGGCAAGATGGCAACCGGAAGCGTGAAGTGGTTCAACAATGCCAAGGGATACGGATTCATCCGACCTGACACCGGCGGAGATGACCTCTTCGTCCACTACTCCTACATCCAGATGGATGGATACAAGAGCCTGAAGGCCGGACAGTTCGTGCAGTTCGACATCCAGGCGTCCGGAAACGGCTTTCACGCCGTCAATCTCCGCCCGCTCAATCCCCACGAGGCTACCCCTGCCCACGCCGCTGCCGACGACGCCGTCGCCGCGGTCACTTCGGCCCAGGCATGACCTCCTGAGCCGCCAAGAAAAAGCCCGCTCGCGCGGGCTTTTTCTTGGGTTTGAACCGGCATCAATCCATGTGCCGGATGATCGCATCGCCGAACTCGGAGCAGCGCAGCAGCGTGGCATCCGGCATGAGGCGCTCGAAGTCGTAGGTCACGGTCTTGGCATTGATGGCACCTTCCACGCCCGTGATGATGAGGTCGGCCGCCTCGGACCAGCCCATGTGGCGCAGCATCATCTCCGCAGAGAGGATAATGGAGCCGGGGTTGACCTTGTCCTGGCCGGCGTACTTCGGCGCCGTGCCGTGGGTCGCCTCGAACATGGCCACCGAACCGCCGATGTTGGCGCCCGGGGCGATGCCGATGCCGCCCACTTCCGCGGCCAGGGCATCGGAGATGTAGTCGCCGTTCAGGTTCAGCGTGGCGATGACCGAGTACTCGGCCGGGCGCATCAGGATCTGCTGCAGGAAGGCGTCGGCGATGACGTCCTTAATGATGATTTCCTTCCCGGTCTTGGGATTCTTCATCTTCATCCAGGGGCCGCCGTCGACCAGCTCGGCGCCGAAGCGCTCGCGGGCCAGCTCGTAGCCCCAGTCCTTAAAGGCGCCTTCGGTGTACTTCATGATGTTGCCCTTGTGCACCAGGGTGACCGAGGGCTTGTCGTTGTCGATGGCAAACTGGATGGCCTTGCGTACCAGGCGCTGCGAGCCTTCCTTGGAAACCGGCTTGATACCGATGCCGCAACCCTCGGGGAAGCGGATCTTGGTGACGCCCATCTCCTCGCGCAGGAACTTGATGACCTTGATGGCCTCGGGGCTGTCGGCCTTCCACTCGATACCGGCATAGATGTCCTCGGAATTCTCGCGAAAGATCACCATGTCGGTCAGTTCGGGATGCTGCACCGGGCTCGGCACGCCCTTGAACCAGCGCACCGGGCGCTGGCAGACGTAGAGGTCGAGCTCCTGGCGCAGGGCCACGTTGAGGGAGCGGATGCCGCCGCCCACCGGCGTGGTCAGCGGGCCCTTGATGGAGACCACGAACTCGCGCAGGGCCTCGAAGGTTTCCTCCGGCATCCAGACGTCGGGGCCGTAGACCTTGGTGGCTTTCTCGCCGCAGTAGATCTCCATCCAGGAAATGGCGCGCTTGGTGCCATAGGCTTTGGCGACAGCGGCATTCACGACCTTGATCATGACCGGCGTGATGTCGACGCCGATGCCGTCGCCTTGAATGAAGGGGATGATGGGGTAATTGGGGACGTTCAGTGACAGGTCGGCGTTTACGGTGATTTTGTCACCATCCGCCGGGACCGTGATCTTCTGGTAACCCATTATGCAGGTACTCCCGGAAAGCAGTTTGTGACTGGAGGCCCGCTGACGTTCATTGTTGTGGCAACGATGGTCGGCAAAGCGATAGAACCTATCCCGAGGGACCGTTGGGTCCTGTGCGGGGCGGCGGGCTGGTCACAGTGGCCTGGGAGCCGGATTGATGAGCCGCCTGAGATAGAAGCACAAGACCCGAAGCTGGCGGGAATCTGCTGCGTCGGCGTCGTTGCACGACTGCCCATGCTCGTCCTGCGTTGACGATCCATGGGGATAGGCTCTTCCGTCACGCAGTATATCCCGAAGCTCCAACCCTTAATAAGTCTTAGAATCGAAAAATACTGCGGTAACGGCAGTTTGAGCATTTTTTACCCAGCGACCCGCGAAGACCTTTCATGTCACGCCTGATTCTTTTCAACAAGCCCTACGACGTGCTCTGCCAGTTCCGTGACAAGGGCGGCCGCCCCGTCCTCGCCGATTTCATTCCCCTGCCCGGCTTCTATCCTGCCGGGCGCCTCGACCACGACTCCGAAGGCCTGCTCCTGCTCACCGATGACGGCGTGCTGCAAAGCCGCATCGCGGACCCCCGCTGGAAACTGCCCAAGACCTACTGGGCCCAGGTCGACGGCGAGATCGACGAAGAGGCTCTGGAACGATTGCGGCACGGCGTTCAGCTCAAGGACGGCCGCACCCTGCCCGCCCGGGCGGAGCGCATGGACGCCCCCGCGCTGCGGGATCGCCATCCGCCGATACGCTACCGCGCCAGCATTCCCACCAGCTGGATCTCGCTCACCATCCGGGAAGGCCGCAATCGCCAGGTCAGGCGCATGACGGCCGCCGTGGGCTTTCCCACACTGCGCCTGGTACGCGTCGCCATAGGGCCATGGACCGTAGATGGCCTGGAACCGGGTGAATGGAGGGAAAGCCAGGTCACTGCGGAAGAGCAGCGGCAGCTGTTTCTGATGCCCTCGGAAGCAGACATCAGCCGGAGCGCAGGCACGACAGCCGCGCGCAGCGAACGCCCTATGCCTTCCAGCGATCCGCGGCCGCGTCGTCGCTCGCCTTCGCCTCGACCCAGCGGGCCGTCCCGTCCACCCACTCCTTCTTCCAGAAAGGCGCGCGGGTCTTGAGGTAGTCCATGATGAACGCGGCGGCCTGGAAGGCCGCCTCACGATGAGCCGACGCGGTCGCCACCAGCACGATGGGGGCACCGGCCGGAAGGTAGCCGATGCGGTGAATGATGCTGATGCCCTGCAGTGGCCAGCGTGCGCCGGCCTCGGCGGCAATCGCCGCCAGGCTCTTTTCCGTCATGCCGGGGTAGTGCTCGAGCTCGATCGCCTCGACCCGGCCGGCGGCGGAGGCATTCCGGACCAAGCCGGTAAAGGTCACCACGGCACCGACGCCCTCGCGCTCCAGTGCCGCCGATTCCTCCGCGGCATCGAACGGTTCGCGCTGCACACGGATGACGACCTCCACCTCACCCACC
>JAJNDL010000129.1 GCA_021156385.1 Moraxellaceae bacterium
CGGCCCGCTCCTGCAGCCAGTGCAGGGCGGCGGCGATGGTCCGGTAGGCGGCGGCGCGCTCGTCGAGGGAGGCGATGTCAGTCGGAATGCTCATGCCCGCATCATAGGCACCGCCTACCGCCCTGCCCACCCGATTCTTGCCGTCAGAAATTGGTATGAAATTCCTGTTCACTCTCCCGGGGCAGCGGCACCCCGGCGGATGGCTCGTGATACTCTCCCGCCCGGCGCCAGGGATATGGCCGCCATCCGGGAAAGCCGCCCGCCGAGACTTCTGCAAGCGTGCCGTTTTCCTTCCTCACAGTCGCACTCTGTCGACATTTTGCATTCGCGGCGCCAGCCGCCGAAAACAAGGACAAGGACGTCATGACCGAACTCACGCAGTTCTGGCAGGAACTTTCCGCGCGCCCCGATTTCTGGGGTTTCATCAGCATTCCCGCTCGAGTTCATGGGCCTGCGGGTCGGCGCCAAGGGCCGTGGCCTGCCCATCCTCGGCTGGCAGGGCATCATCCCGCGCAAGGCGCGCAAGATGTCGGACATCGTCATCGACCGCGTCATCGCCAAGATGGGCTCGCCCGCCGATTTCATGCGCCAGATGGAGCCGGAGAAGGTCAGCGAGTTCGTGGTGAAGTCGGTGGAGTCGCACATCGAGGAATACACCGACGAAGTCATGTGCGAGCGCCACAGCCTGCTCTGGGAAAACCTGCCGCGCAGCCTCAAGCGCCGCGTCTACGAGCACGCCCGCAAGAACCTGCCCAAGGTCATGGAGAGCCTGGTCGAGGCCATCATCGGCAACATCGACGACCTGGTGGATGTAAAGGAAATGTGCGGCCGCCAGATGGAGCAGGACAAGGCGCTGATCGTGCGCATCTTCAAGGAGGTCGGCGACAAGGAGATCCGGTTCATCATCAATGCGAGCTTCTGGATCGGCCTCGGCTTCGGCTTCGTGCAGATGGTGCTCTTCTACTTCCTGCCCTGGCACGGCATGCTGCCGCTCTACGCCGCGGTGCTGGGCCTGCTCACCAACTGGATCGCGCTGGCCATGGTGTTCCGCCCGCTCAATCCGGTGAAGATCGGCCCCTTCACCTTCCAGGGCCTCTTCCTGCGCCGCCAGCGCGAGGTTGCCGACAAGTTCGCCGACCTCACCGCGCAGGAGATGTTCACCGTCGGCCGCTTCATGCGGGAGGTGCTGACCGGCGAGCGCTCCAGCCGCGCCAAGCAGCTCATCAAGAGGCACGTCAGCGTGCTCGTCGATTACTCGGTCCTCGCACGCACCGGCGCACAACTCGCCATCGGCCCCACCGGCTTCGCCGACCTCAAGACGACGCTCATCGACAAGAGCACGCGCATGGCGCTGGAACCGTTGGAGAACAGCAAGTCCTTCAACCAGGAGCGCGCGGCGGTGCTGGCCAAGGTCTTCTCCGGCAAGATGAAGGAGATGACGCCCGCGGAATTCCAGGACCTGCTGCGCCCCGCCTTCCAGGAAGACGAATGGATCCTGCTCGTGCTGGGCTTCGTCACCGGCCTCATCGCCGGCTGGGCGCAGCTCATGCTGGGCTTCGCCTGATTCCTTATATAGAAGAGCAGCCCGAGAAGGGGGCGGAGCGCATTGCGCTTCGCCCCCTTCGTTCTTTGCAGGTCACGGGCAGGCGGGCGTGGACGCCGTTTCCCTGCCGGCCGTCGCAGCACGACGCTGCACATTGGTGCCGGAGAAAACTCCCGCGCCGCCCTGCCCTCCCCGTACACCGGATGTCAACGCTGGCCTACCGATCCAACGGCTGAGCTTGCACAAAGTTGCAGTGGGGACAATTCAGATACAAGAAACCTTTTTTCCGCACTACACCCCCCGAAAGTCGTAGCTACCTTTTAGGGCAGCTCCGTTAACAGGAGTGCAATGCATCTCGCTGCAGCAGTCCCATCGCTGAAGCATCTTTGTCTGAAAGGATCAATGTGAGTCGTAACGGAAGGAGAGCAATCATGAACACGAACATGAAGAAAACCCTGCTTGGTATGGCCTTCTCCCTGCCCCTGCTGTCCGGCGCCGCGATGGCCATGGACGCCGGCCTGACCCTGTCGCTGGACGGTGGCCAGGCCGAATCCCGCAATGCCTGCGACAACGTGACCAACTGCGAAAGCGACGACACCACCGTGCGCGGTGCCGTCGGCTACAACTTCAACAACACCTGGGCCGCCGAGCTCGGCTACACCAGCTTCGGCACGGTGTTCGACTCGAGCGCCAACAACAACACCACCGCCTTCGGCGCCAAGCAGGAAGCCAACGCCATCACGGCGAGCGTGATCGGCACCTGGCCGTTCAGCGACCGCTTCGGCCTGTTTGGCCGTGTCGGTGCCGCCCGCTTCGACAACGACCGTGAAGTGCAGGGCGTGCCCATCGACACCGACAATCGCACCAAGCCCTACTTCGGGGCCGGCGTGAAGTTCGGCCTGACCGACAACTTCGCGCTGCGCGGCGAATACCAGGTCTACAAGGACCTCGCCGACGTGGGTGGCGTGAAGGACGACGTGCAGGCCTGGACCGGCGGCGTGCTGTTCACCTTCTGAACGGCGCCAGCCGGGACGGCCGTCACATGACGTGGCGGTCCTGACGAAAAAACGCCACGCCATGTGGCGTTTTTTCTGCCCGCGCCTCACGGCTCGCCGAGCCGTTGCAGCAAATGCAGCGCATCCGGGACCGCCGCCCCCTCGGCGGTGTTGTCGAAGATGCACCAGACTTCCTGTCCTCGTGACTGCCGACGCTGCAGCTCCTGCGCCAGCGCCTCCAGGGCGGCCGGTGCATAGGCCGAGTAGTACATGCGCGGTGAACCATGCAGGCGGAAGTACGCGAATCCCGGCCAGGCCGCGGGCTGCGCCGCGGCCGGCACCGGCGCCGGATCGGCCGCCACGCGTGCGATGCGGAACTCCTGCAGCAGCTCCGTCGCCGTCGCGGCGAACCAGCTGGGATGGCGCGGTTCCCAGGCCACCTTTCCGGAAAATCCCGCCCTGAGCGCCTGAAGAAATGACGCGGCCACGGCCGGCGCGAAGGCCAGGCTGGGCGGCAGCTGCACGAGCAGCACGCCGAAGCGGTCGCCGAGCGCGCCGGCCTCGGCCAGGAAAGTGTCCAGCAGCGGCCCGCAATCGTGCAGGCGCTGCTCGTGCGTGATGCGGCGCGGCAGCTTCACGCTGAAGCGGAAATCCGCCGGCGTGCCCGCGGCCCAGCGCGCATAGGTCTCGGGACGGTGCGGACGGTAGAAGGACGAATTGATCTCGACCGCGGAAAAACGCGCGGCATAACGCACGAGATGCGTGCCTTCGGCGGGAAACTGCGGCCACGTCGCGCGTGGCAGGCTCCAGCCGGCACAGCCGATGTGGATTCGCACGGTGCTTGCCTGCATCGTTACATAATTCCTAAGCCAAGCTCAGCAGATTTACGTCAATGCCGGTGTGTTTCCCGGCCCGCTCCCTATTCTTGAAGTGCTGGTTCCGCGGTTTCTGCTTCCGGCTGTTTCTTCCTTCCACCGACGCCAGGATGGCGGCATTCAGGAGGCCCTCATGCTGTCTGCTCTCTTGACCAGACTGTTCCTGTTTCCGCTCTACCACACGCCCGATCCCCGCCCCGATCGCACGCCCGAACCACCACCTGACCAACCCGGCCATCCCGGCCACCCCACGCGACCGGACCCGGTCCCGCCCCAGCCCTCGCCCGATCCGACGCCGCCCGATCCTTCGCCGCGCCCCGGCCCGGGCACGCCGCCGGATTCACCGCCGCCGATCTGGGCATCGCGCTAGCGACGAGACTGCCGCGAACATTCCCGCCGTCTTTCCGGCACGGGAAGAGTTGCTGCAGTCGCGCGCGCAACGCTGCGGCTCGCGCCTGGAGAACCCCCTCATGGCGCGAAGCCCTGCGGGATGTCTGGCGCAGACCGTGCTGCGCCGTCGTCCCCGCCGGCCGCGAGTTCCGCCTGCACGGCCTGCACGAACTGCTGCATACGCCGGTAATGCGTGCCCGGCCAGTACACGCGGCCGCAGCCGTGGCAGCGCGAGAACAGCGTCGTGCTTTCGCGCACGCGCAGCGGCACCCGCTCGGCCACCTCTGCGGCCGTAGCCGGCCCGAGTTCGCCGTTGCAGCGCAGGCAGCGCGTGAAAGGCTGGAGCTGGCGCTCGAGGTTGAAGCGGCGCAGCACGCTGACGAGCTGCGCCTCGGGCTTTGTTGCGCGCACGAACCAGCCGTGGCTGACCTGGCGACGCTTGAGCAGGCCGATGTCGCGCGTGAGCAGGATGCGCTGCGTCGCCGCGGCAAGATCGGCGAGCCCGGCATCGTCGAAATCGTTGCGGTAGAGCGTGTCGAAGCCGGCGAGGCGCAGCAGTTGCGCCAGGCGGCCGAGGTTGGCGTCGACCGCGAAGCGCACCTCGCGCAGCGGTGCCGGCCGCACGCGCTGCAGCGCGCCCACATCCAGCGCCGCGAAGACCGGGTAGACGCTGATCTCCGCTCCCGGCGGCAGGCGGTCGCGGAAGGCCGCCGACACGCCGTTGACGAGGATGAGGCCGACCTCGGCATGCGGCACGCCGCAGGCCTCGATGGCGTCCTTCACCGCGGGCGGCACGAAGAATTCGTGCGCAATGCGGCGGCCGCGCTGCGCCGGTTTCAGGAAGTCGTTGAGCCCGGCATAAAAGCGCAGCCAGGCACGGTGCGGCTCACGCATGCGGCATGTCCCTGCGCCACCGGGCTCAGGCATTGCGGGCATGCGCTTCCACCGGCAGCAGCCCGCCCGGCACCTGGTGCAGGTGGAGGCCGTCCGGCACCTGCGCGTCGCGGTGCGCGCAGCGCTCGAACTCGACGATGTCGTGGCTGCAGAACACCTCGACCTCGCCGGGATGCAGGCGCAGCAGTTCACGCAGGTTCGCCTGGTTGGCGAGGCGGAGCTTGCGGTCCTTCTCCATCAGGCGCTGGTAAAGGCGCAGCCCCGGCGTGCAGCGCGGCTGCCCGAGGTCCATCTCGTCGTGGTGGAAATACGCATCGCCGGCCTGCAGCAGCCAGCGCCGGCCCTGGCGCACGGCGACGCCGCAGTGGCCGAAGGTGTGGCCCGGCAGGGGCACCAGCAGGATGTCGTCGCCGACGCCCTCCAGCGCCTGCACGCCGGTGAAGCCCATCCAGCTCTCGCCCGGGCTCGCGTAGTAGCTGCGCCAGAGTTCGCGCGTCGACCACTGCTGCGGCCGGAAGCGCTGGCGGTCCAGCCAGGTCTTCTGCTTGAAGGCGTAGTCGCGCTCGGCGCCCTGCAGGTGCACGGTGGCCTGCGGGAAATCGTCGAGCCCGCCGGCATGATCGAAATCGAGGTGGGTGAGCACGATGTGGCGCACGTCTTCCGCACGGAAGCCGAGCGCCTCGACCTGGCG
>JAJNDL010000130.1 GCA_021156385.1 Moraxellaceae bacterium
CCACAGCTCGTGGCTGCCGCAGTCGCGGCAGGTGAAGGCGCGGTCGACGTAGTAGAGCGGCATCATGTCGTAGGTGCTGTTGTGCACGAGCTCGGCCGGATCGGCCTCGACGGCGCCCGGCGGTCGCTGCGGCGCCTGGGGCGCGGTTGCCACGAGGGCGAGGGCACGGCGGCGGCGCTTCTCGCGGATCTCCAGGCGGCGCTGGCGGCCGCTCTTGGGCGGGATGTCCATCAGAGCGCGGCCGGCACGGCCTTGGTGAGGTAGCCGAAGACGACCCCGGCGAAGATCACGCCGCCTACCCAGTGGTTGTGCAGGAAGGCCTGCAGGCAGCGCGCCGGCTCGCGCTGGCCGGCCAGGCGGAACTCCCAGGCGAAGAGCAGGGCGGCGCCGAGCAGCGAGGCCGCGAACGGCCAGCCGAGAGCGAGCCGGCCGGCCAGCAGCCAGAGCGCGAACAGGAAGAGGGCCTGCAGCGAGCCGATCATCAGCAGGTCCATGTCGCCGAAGAGGATGGCGGTGGACTTGATGCCGGCCTTGAGGTCGTCCTCGCGGTCGGCCATGGCGTAATACGTGTCATAGGCCACCGTCCAGCACAGGTTGCCCGCGAAGATCAGCCAGCACTCCGGCCCCGGCGTCTTGCCCTGGGCCACGAAGGCCATGGGGATGCCCCAGGAGAAGGCCGCGCCCAGCACCACCTGCGGGAGATAGGTGTAGCGCTTCATGAAGGGATAGAGCGAGGCGATGGCGACGGCGCCCAGCGCCCAGTAGAAGGTCTCGCGGTTCAGGAGCAGCAGCAGTGACGCGGCCAGCGCCAGCAGCCCGATGAAGAACACCGCGGCTTCCTTGGCCTTGATGCGGCCCGCGGCGATGGGCCGGTCCCTGGTGCGGGCGACGTGGCCGTCGAAGTCGCGGTCGGCGATGTCGTTGATGACGCAGCCGGCGGCACGCATCAGCACCACGCCGGCGATGAACACGAGCAGGATGCGCAGGGGCGGGTTGCCGTCGCCGGCGATGTAGACCGCCCACAGCGTCGGCCAGAGCAGCAGCCAGATGCCGATGGGCCGGTCGAAGCGGGCGAGTTTCCAGAAATCGGGCAAGCGCGGGAAGCGGGCGAGCAGGGGCGCGAAGAGGGCGGTCGGCATGGTGGAGCGGGCCTTCGGAAGGATGCCGGGAGTCTACCCGCGCCGGCGCCGGGCGGGCCAGCCGCCGGCGCGGCCGGCAGGACGCGGGAACGGGGCTCGCTTACACTGCGCCCTGCCGCGGCGCCGGCTCGGCCGGCACACCGCAACCAGAACAACTAGCGGAACGAGCGCGCAACGCGCGGCCTTTCCCGGGGCGGACAAGCACACCGTGATTCGCGAATTCTTCAGCAGGCGCCCGCAGGCCGGTGCGGATCGGCGGCGCGCCGTGGCCGGCCGCGCTCCGCTGCGGGCGGCCGCGCGCAGCGTCGTGGTCGCGCTGCTCCTGCTCGGCGCCGCCGGCGCGCGGGCCGAGACGCCGGCGCTCGGCTTCGCGGCGTCGCTGGCCCGGCTCTGGCAGGAGCATCCGGAGGTGCAGCAGGCCGAGGCCGCGCTGCGCGCCGCCGGCTACGACAAGTCCGCCGCCTGGGCCGGCTTCCTGCCCTATGCCCAGCTCGACATGGCGCGCAGCGAGGACGGCGACGAGCAGTTCGCGCGTGTCGTGCTGCCGCTCTGGCGCGGCGGCCTCAACTTCGCTTCGCTGGATGTCGCCGAGGCCGGCCGCCTCGCCGCCGCGGCCGACCTGCAGCGCACCCGGCTGCGGCTCGGCCTGCGTCTCGCTGATGCCTATTTCAACGAGCTGGCGGCGCGCGAGCAGGCGCTGGAGTGGCGCCGCTACCTCGCCGTGCTCGCCGAGCTGCAGGGCCTGATCGAGCGCCGTGCCGCGGGCGGCGTCTCGCCCGAGGCCGATGTGCAGACCGTCCTCACCCGCCTGCGCCAGGCCGATGCCGAGGCTGCCCTCAACGAATCGCTACGCGCCGCCGCCGCGGCGCAATACGTGGCCCTGGTCGGCAGCCTGGCCGAGCCGGCCGGCTGGCCGCCCGCGAGCGCGCAACTGGCGGCGCCGGAGATTGCCGCGGCCCTGCAGCGCGACCTCGGCCAGCATCCCGAGCCGGCCTATGCGCAGGCCGTCGCCGCGCGCGAGGCCGCCAGCGCCCGGCGCAGCCGCGCCCAGCTCTCGCCGGAAGTCTCGCTGCGCCACACCGAGCCCTTCGGCGACGAGGCCGACATCAGCGAGCCGGTGACGCAGATCGTCCTGCAATACCAGACCGACAACGGCCTGCGCGCCTACCAGGGCTACCGTGCCGGCCAGCAGCGCCAGGCCGCCGCCGAGGCGGCCATCGCCGCCGCCCGGCGCGACGTCACCGCGGCACTGCTGGCGGCGCGGGCCGACTACGAGGCCGCGCGCGCCCAGCTCGCCTACCAGGGCGCCGCGGTGAGTGCGTCGGACGCCGTGGTGGCCAGCGCGCTGCGCCAGTTCGAGGCCGGCCGCAAGACCTGGATCGAGGTGCTGAACGCACAGCGCGAGGCGCACGAGAACCGCCTGCAGCAGGTGCGCCAGCGCCAGCGCCTGTGGCAGGCCAATGCGCGGCTCGCCCTGCAGGGCCTGTTCTGGGAGCGCCTGCTGCGCGAAGACACGACGGCCGCGGCGGCCGACACCGCGACGTCGACGACCGACGCCGCGCCCACGACACCGCCGGCTGCGACCGGGGAGACCACGCCATGAATCCGCTGCGCCACGAACCGGCCCGGCTGCCCGCCCTCTGCGCAACGCTGAAGCGCTATGCCGCGCGGCGCGGCCACGCCGTCACCGAAAGCGAGATCGAGCAGGCCCTGCTGCAGGCGCCGGGCGATTCCGTCGAGACGGTCGTTGCCAGCGCGTGGAGCTGGCTGTTTCCGCGCGAGCGCCTTGCTGCGCTAGCGCTGGCCGATGCCGGGACGCAGCACTTCCCGGCGCTCGCCTGGCAGGGCGATACGCTCGCCGTGCTCGATTCACGAGAAAACCACGCCGCCGCGACCACGCTGTGGCTCCCGTATCCCGCGTTGCCGGCGCCGGCGCCGCTCACCGAAACCGCGCGCCGGCCCGCCACTGACGCCATCCGGGCCGTGCTGCGCGCACACCAGCCACTCTTTATCCGCGCCGGCATCGCCACCGTCTTCATCAACCTGCTCGCCATCATGACCTCGCTGTTCGCGATGCAGGTCTACGACCGCGTGGTGCCGAACTTCTCGTATGCGACGCTGTGGGCGCTCGCTACCGGCGTCATCCTCGCCATCGGCTTCGATTTCGTCTTCAAGCTGGTGCGCCAGGCGCTGCTGGAAAAACTCACGCTGCGCGCGGACGAAGCGCTCTCGCAGCATTTCTTCGAGCAGGTGGTGGCACTGAAGCTCGACCGCCGGCCGGCGCGCCCCGGCACGCTGGTCGCGCAGGTGCGCGACTACGAATCGGTAAAGGCCTTCTTCACCTCGACCACGCTGTTCGCGCTCGCCGACCTGCCCTTCGTGTTCTTCTTCATCCTGGTGATGGCGCTGATGGGCGGCGTGGTCGCGCTGGTGCCCCTGCTGCTGTTGCCGATCTGCATTGGCATCGGCCTCGTCACGCAGCGTCCGCTTGCCGCGCTGCAGCAGCAGCACACCGATGAATCGGCGCGTCGCCAGGGCCTCCTGATCGAAGTGCTGCAGGGCGCGGAAAGCCTGAAAGCGCAGGGCGGCGAATGGCGCTTCTCCGTGCTCTGGGGCCAGCTCACGCGCGAACTCGGCGACTACGGCGCGCGCATCCGCACGCTGGGCGGGCGCGCGCAGTTCCTCGCCGGCAGCTGCCAGCAGCTCGCCTACGTGCTCGTGCTGGTGGTCGGCGTGTACCGCATCGAGGCGGGCGTGCTCACCATGGGCGGCCTCATCGCCTGCTCCATCCTCGCCGGGCGCGCGCTCGGCAACATCGGCCAGATCACGAACCTGCTCGTGCAGTGGCACCATGCAAAGCACGCGCTGGCCACGCTCGACAAACTGCTGGTGCTGCCCAGCGACGACAGCGAAGCGCGCCAGGCCAGCACCACGAGTGCGCCACCGCGCCTCACACTCACCAATGTCCGCTACGCCTACGACCAGGCCGAGAGCCTGTCGCTGGCGCTGGAGGCGCTCACCATCGAGCCCGGCGAGCGCATCGCCGTGCTGGGTCGCAACGGCAGCGGCAAGAGCACGCTGCTGAAACTCATGGCCGGGCTCAACACGCCCAACGAGGGCGAGGTGCGCATCGCCGGCCTCGATTTGCAGACCTGCCGCCTCGGCTGGCTGCGCGAGACCGTGGGCTACCTGCCGCAGGACGTGCGCCTCTTCGGCGGCACCTTGCGCGACAACCTCACGCTCGGCCTCGCCCACCCCGACGCTGCGACGCTGCAGGCCGCGCTCGCGCAGACCGGCCTCGACCGCTTCGTGCAGAAGCAGGCGCAGGGCCTCGACGCCGTCATCCGCGAAGGCGGCGTCGGCCTCTCCGGCGGCCAGCGCCAGCTCATCGGGTTGACCCGCCTCGTGCTGCAGAACCCGCGCATCTGGCTGCTCGACGAGCCTTCCGCCAGCCTCGACCGCGAAAGCGAGGAGCGCCTCAAGAACCTGCTGCGTACGCTGCCGGCCGACATCACCGTGATCTTCAGCACGCACCGCATGAGCTGGCTGCCGCTCTCGCAGCGCACGCTGCTGCTCGAGGACGGCCGCGTCCGCGCCGACGTGCCGACCAGCAATGTGCGCAGCGGTCCGCCGCCGGCGCGCGTGGCCGCGACCCCGGCCGGCGACGGAGGTGTCGCATGAATCCGCACGACCGCCTGCTGCAGCGTCTGTCGCCGCTGCACCTGCGCCGCAACGATGCGCTGCTGGTCACCTGCGGCGCGCTGCTCGTGATCGCGGCGCTGTGGGCCGCGCTGGCGCATGTTGAAGAACAGATACGCGCACCCGGCACCGTGATCGCCTCCAGCCGCTCGCAGATCGTGCAGTCGGTGGACGGCGGCACGCTGAAGGCGCTGCACGTGAAGGAAGGCGATACGGTGAAG
>JAJNDL010000001.1 GCA_021156385.1 Moraxellaceae bacterium
GACGACGGCATCGCTGCCGTTGTCGCCGGCACCGGCGAAAGTGGTGCCGGGGGCATCGGCGCCAGCCGTGGCCTGCGCCGTGACGGCTTCGGCGACCAGACGCACCAGGCCGACGTTGCTGTTGGAAAGGCCGACCGGGATGTCGGACACCACGAAGACGACGACGGTGTCGTTGTCGTCCAGCACCGGATCATTGGTGCCGGGCACCAGCAGGGTGTCGGTGAGGACGTTGAAGAGGTTGTCGCCGTTGTCCAGGTAAATACGAACGCTGGTCGGGTCGAAGGCGTCGCCGCCCAGGTTGCTGACCGTCGAGAGCGCGTAGGTCTCGCTGCCGTTGCCGGTATTGCTCACGGTGAAGGACAGCACGCGGTTGCTGTCCGGGCTCATGGTGTTGACGTTGCCGGAGTCGTTGGCCGTGATGGTGACGTCGAGGATCTCGTCCACCTGCAGCACCGAGGTGTTGGAGTCCACCGTCTTCGGCCCCTCGAAGGGGTCGGTGTAGGTGGCGGTGGCGACGTTGGTGATGTCGATGCCGGCTGCGGTGCCCAAGGCGTACGCCAGCGGCGTCAGGAAGGTGGCCGCGGCGGTTGCCAGGATGGCCGCGCGAACCCGGAGACTGATTCTCATGAATACGTTCTTCTTGCCTTTTTTATTGGGTTTTTCCGTACTTGCCCAGGTTCCGGCCCGGAGTGATATGCCCGTCTCGGACAGAATGTGACGCCCTTCACACTAAGGTCTTGGGTACGACGCGTGAGAAGACCTCATTTATCCCGGAAATACAATCACTTGGTGATAGATTTTAAATCGGTTGCGATAGTACTGATTTATGATGCAGAAGCTGTGCCAGCGACGCCGGATGGCTTGCCGGAGGGACGGAAGCTTTGTTCACCCCGATAGGGGGGGTGGTTGTCGCAGTGCATGATCCACGCCGTGCAGGACGCCGTGACGGAGCAGGGAAAATCCTGCCGGTTCCTGAGCCAGATCAAGCGGTCGGCACGCCGGTGGAGGGACTATGGTTTCTCTTTATATGGCAAGGAGGAATCGCCGTGCATGCCAACGACCAGGTCGCCCTCGTGACGGGTGCCGCCACCGGCATCGGGCTCGCAACCGCCCTCGCCTTCGCCCGCGCCGGCTGCCATGTGGTCCTGGCCGACCGCGATGCCGATCGTGGGGAAGACGCCGCGGAACAGGTCCGGCGCCTGGGCCGGCGCGCCCTCTTCGTTGCCACCGACGTTGCCGATCCCGGCCAGGTGGAGGAACTGCACCGACAGGCCTTCGCCGCGTTCGGCCGCATCGATGCCGCCTGCAACAACGCCGGCATCGAGGGTGAAATGGCGCCCACCGCCGACTGCACCCTGGAAAACTTCGACCGCATCATCGGCATCAACCTGCGCGGCCTCTTCCTCTGCCTGCGCGAGCAACTGCGCATCATGGAGAAGCAGCCGGGCGGTGGTGCCATCGTCAACATGGCGTCGGTGGCGGGACTGGTCGGCTTTGCCGGGCTGCCTGCCTACTGCGCCTCCAAGGGCGGCGTGGTCCAGCTCACCCGCGCGGCGGCGATCGAATACGCGGAGCGCAACATCCGCGTCAACGCGATCTGCCCGGGCGCCATCCGCACCGAGATGATCGACCGCATTACCCGGCGCGATCCGGTGTCGGAACAGCAATTCGCCGCGCTGCATCCCATGAACCGCATGGGCACGGTGGCGGAAGTCGCCGATGCCGTGGTGTGGCTGTGCTCGCCGCAGGCCGGCTTCGTCACCGGCCAGGCGCTGGCCGTCGACGGCGGACTGGTCGCGCGCTGACCCGGCGCACTGCTGCAATCCGGGATTTCTCCGGCAGTAAAGCAGCCGCGGCAATCGCCGCGGTTTTTCATGCCAGATCGGCCACCTGCTACGCCACACCCGAAACCCTCTCAGGAGTAGAGATCGCGACGCGACCAGGGCAGCTCCTGGCCGCCGTCTTCCTGCGGACGCAGCGCCAGCACCTGGTGCACCTGCACCCAGCCGTGACGGAAGGCATAGGCGCAGCCGGCGAGATAAAGACGCCAGAGGCGCAGCGCTTTCTCCGGCAGCAGCCGGCGCGCTTGCGACAGGTGTTTTTCCAGCGCGGCGCTCCAGCACTCCAGCGTGCGCGCGTAATGCGGCCGCAGGTTCTCCACGTCGGCAATCTCGAGGCCGGCGTCGCACATGCGCGCGATGGCGAGCCCGAGATGCGGGATCTCGCCCTGCGGGAACACGTAGCGGTCGATGAAGGCGGCGCCTCCCTTGCCCTGCGGCAGGCGCGCATCGCCGTGACGCGCGGTGACGCCATGGTCCAGCACCAGGCCGCCGGGACGCACGGCGTCGTGCAGGCGCCGGAAGTACAGCGCGAGGTTGGCGTGGCCGACGTGCTCGGACATGCCGATGCTGGCGATCTTGTCGAAGCGGCCGTCGCGCGGCAGCTTGCGGTAATCCAGCATCTCCAGGCGCACCCGCTCCTGCAGGCCCTCCGCCTTCACGCGCGCGCGGCCCTGCTCGAGCTGCTGCGGATTCGTGGCGATGCCCAGCACCTTCACGTCGAACTCGCGCGCGGCCAGGCGGGACAGCGCGCCCCAGCCGCAGCCGAAATCGAGCAGGTGCTCGCCGGGCTGGAGGCGGAGCTTGCGGCAGATGTGGCGCAGCTTGGCGATCTGCGCCGTGGCGAGGCTCTCGCGGCCGGTCTCGAAATAGGCGCAGGACCAGACCATCTCCGGGTCCAGCCAGAGCCGGTAGAAATCGGTGGCGAGTTCGCCGTGGGCAGCGATGGCGGCCACGTCCGGCACGCCGCTGCGCCCGTCGCGGACCGCGGGCGGCAGCGGCGCCTTCTCGCCGAGGACGCGGCTCAGGTGGTCGACGATGCCGATCACGTCCATGATGGGCCCGTCGAGTTCGATG
Organism: Moraxellaceae bacterium; assembly: GCA_021156385.1. Lineage (GTDB taxonomy): Bacteria > Pseudomonadota > Gammaproteobacteria > Pseudomonadales > Moraxellaceae > UBA2031. Next base: position 2,916 of record JAJNDL010000001.1, read on the forward strand.
CGTTTTTCCACGTAGGCCTCGGCCAGCTGGTCGAGGCTGGGCTGCTGCGCGAGCAGGCCGGGATCGAGGATGCGCAAGGTCACGCGCGGCTCGGGGCTGAGCTCCAGCGTTTCGCTTTCCGTCATCTCGATGCGCAGCGGCAAACGCAGCGAGGACAGTTCGGTGGCAAGAGACGCCAGCATTTCAACCTCCGTGTTGCACGCGGCGCGCGTCATGCCCGCCGCCTGATGAAACCCTCCTGAAAATTAAGCAGTAGAAGCAAGAGTCGGCCGTTGGATCAGCAGGACTTTTTTGTTACGCGGGGAAAGTTTCATTGCTGTTCCTCGTGCATACGGCTGATGGCATGCATCCGCTTTCAGTCGAATACGTAACAGTCCATGGCCAGCGCGCTTCCCGAGAATCCGGCGAAGCGGCGCTGCACCTTTGCATGGGCGCCGGCCGCGCCGCGCGCCACGAACAGGGGCAGCAGGTGCTCCGGCGTGGGGTGCGCGCGCCGCGCATCCGGCGCCGTTTCCTGCCATGCCGCCAGCGCGGCATCGTCGCGCTGCTGCAGCGCGTCGTGCATCCAGGCCTGGAATGCCTGCACATAGTCCAGGCCGCGGTCCTCGGCGAAACCGTCGAAACGGAAGTCGCGCAGGTTGTGGGTGAGGCTGCCGGTGGCCAGCACCAGCACGTTGCGCGCACGCAGCGGCGCGAGCGCGGCGCCCAGGCGCAGGTGCCAGGCGGCATCGCGCTGCGGCTGCACCGAGAGCTGCGTCACGGGGATGTCCGCGGCCGGATACATGTGCCGCAGCGGCACCCAGGCACCGTGGTCCAGGCCGCGGTCGGGCGCGAGGCCGACCGGAATGCCGGCGGCGGCGAGCAGGCCGGCGGTGGTCTCGGCCAGCTCCGGCGCGCCGGGCGCCGGATAGCACAGGCGGTAGAGCTCGGGCGGGAAGCCGCCGAAATCGTGGATGGTCGCAGGCGACGCAGCGAGGGACAGCGCCGGCTCCGGCGTCGTCCAGTGCGCCGAGACGGCGAGGATGGCGTCCGGGCGCGGCAGTTCCGCGGCGATCCGGCGCCAGGCCGCGCCGGCGGCGCCAGGCTCGACCGCCTGCATGGGTGAGCCGTGGGAAATGAAGACCGTGGCTTGCATGGAAACCTCCTGGGCAAGGCACCATGATGCGCCGCCCGCGCCCGCCGACACAGCCGGGGCCGGGGAAAGCTGTGTTCGCCGGCTGCAACAATCGCGCACACGGCCATGACCGCCGCCCTGCCCTGCATTACAATCCGCCGCCCCGAAGCCCGGCCGCCCGACTTCCATGCCCGCACTGCCCGTCCCCCGCCACGACCCGCATGCCTCGGTAGAAGTGCTTTATGCCGATGCCGCGCTGCTGGTCGCGGTGAAGCCGTCCGGCCTGCTCAGCGTGCCGGGCAAGGGCGACGACAAGCAGGACTGCCTGATCGCGCGGCTGCAGGACGACTGGCCCGGCGCGCGCATCGTGCACCGCCTCGACCGCGACACCTCCGGCCTGCTCGTCGTCGCGCGCGATGCCGACGTGCACCGCGAACTCTCCCGCCAGTTCCACGACCGCGAGGTGGAGAAATCCTACGTCGCGCTGGTGCTGGGCTCGCCGCAGGAAGACAGCGGCGAGATCGACCTGCCGCTGCGCTACGACCCGCCGACCAAGCCGCGCCACGTCGTCGACCACGAACTCGGCCAACCCTCGCTGACGTCCTGGCGCGTGCTCGCGCGCGACGAGGGCTTCACGCGTGTCGCGCTGACGCCGCATACCGGACGCTCGCACCAGCTGCGCGTGCACATGCTGGCGCTCGGCCATCCCCTCCTCGGCGATTCACTGTATGCCCCGCCCGAGGCGGCGCCCGTCGGCAGCCGCCTCTGCCTTCATGCAGAAACCCTGGGCTTCGTCCATCCTGTTCATGGCGGTCGCGTGCGTTTCACGCGGCCGGCACCTTTCTAGGAACCGTCAATGTCTGCTGCACTGTTCACCCCGGCCATCGGCCAGCGCTGGATTTCCGACACCGAAACCGAGCTCGGGCTCGGGGTGATGATCGAGATCGACGCGCGCTCGCTGACCGTGCTTTTCCCCAAGAGCGAGGAAACGCGCGTGTATGCGCGCAACAACGCACCGCTGTCGCGCATCCGCTTCGTCGCCGGCGATGCCGTGCACGACGTGCAGGGCAATGCCTGGCAGGTGCTGGCCGTCGAGGAGCAGCGCGGCCTGCTGCGCTACAGCGTGCGCAGCGAGGACGGCACGGAGGCCGTGCTCAACGAGACGCGCCTTTCCGCCGACATCCATCTCGCGCGCCCGCAGGAACGCCTGCTCGCCTCGCAGCTCGACAGCAACGAACTCTTCAACCTGCGCGTGCAGGCGCTGCTGCAGCGCGAGAAGCTGGCGCAGTCGCCGGTGCGCGGCCTGATCGGCCCGCGCGTGGGGCCGGTGCCGCACCAGTTCTACATCGCCCATGAAGTCGGCACGCGGCCGCAGCCGCGCGTGCTGCTCGGCGACGAGGTCGGCCTCGGCAAGACCATCGAGGCCGGCCTCATCATCCACCGCCAGCTCGCCACGGGCCGCGCGCAGCGCGTGCTCATCCTGGTGCCGGAGAACCTGCAGTACCAGTGGCTGGTGGAGATGCGCCGCCGCTTCAACCTGAATGCCGCGCTCTTCGACCTCGAGCGCTGCGCCGCGCTGCGCGAGAGCGAAGGCGATGCCAATCCCTTCGAGTCCGAGCAGGTCGTGCTGATGGCGCAGGAACTCGCCGTCGACCATCCGCACATCGCGGACGCGCTGCAGTATGCCGGCTGGGACCTGCTGGTGGTGGACGAAGCCCACCACCTCGAGTGGTCGCCCGAGGCGGCCAGCCCCGCCTACGAATTCGTGGCCGCGCTCGCCGCGAAAACACCGGGCGTGCTGCTGCTCACCGCCACGCCCGAGCATCTCGGCGTCGCCAGCCATTTCGCGCGCCTGCGCCTGCTCGATCCCGCGCGCTACCACGACCTGCAGCAATTCCTCGCGGAGGAAAAGCATTTCGAGGCCGTGGCGACGGCCGCCGGCGAGCTGCTCGGCGCCGGTGGCGTTTCCGCCGCTTCCGTTGCCACGCTGCGCGAAAAACTGCCGGAGCAGTTGCTGGCCGACCTCGACAGCGAAGACGGCCGCCGGGCCGCCCTCGCCGCCCTGCTCGACCGCCACGGCACCGGCCGCGTGCTGTTCCGCAACACGCGCGAGGCCATCGGCGGCTTTCCTGCCCGCAAGTGCCTGCCCGTGGCACTGGAGGGCGACACCGGCGGCGGCGACCTCCTGCACTCGCTCTATCCGGAGACCTTCTACGCGGAGGACTGGGTCGGCGGCGATGCCCGCGTGCACTGGCTCACCGGCCTGCTGAAGGAGCTGAAGCGCGAGAAGGTGCTGCTGATCTGCCGCTCCAGCCCCGTCGCGCTCGCCCTCGAGGAATACCTGCGCCTCAAGCAGGGCATCCGCACCTCCGTCTTCCATGAAGGCATGAGCCTGCTGGAGCGCGACCGCGCCGCCGCGTATTTCGCCGACAGCGAATACGGCGCGCAGATCCTGCTCTGCTCCGAGATCGGTTCCGAAGGCCGCAACTTCCAGTTCGCGCACCACCTGGTGCTGTTCGACCTGCCGCTCGATCCGGAGCTTCTCGAACAGCGCATCGGCCGTCTCGACCGCATCGGCCAGCGCGAGACCATCAAGCTGCACGTGCCGTATTTTTCCGGCAGCGCGCAGGAGCGCCTGTTCCGCTGGTATCACGAGGGCCTCGACGCCTTCGAGAGCATCAGCCCCTCGGCGCGCACGCTGCTCGAGCAGTTCCGCGAGCGCCTGCTGCGCGGCCTCGTGCAGGGCGGCGCCGATTTCAGCGCGCTGCTGGCGGAAGCGAAACAGCAGCGCCTGGCGCTGGTCGTCGAGCTCGAGAAGGGCCGTGACCGGCTCATCGAGTTCAATTCCTGCCGCAAGGACGAGGCGGCACGGCTCATCGACACGCTGGCCGCGCAGGACGCCGATGCGGCGCTGCCCGATTTCCTGGAGCGCGCCTGGTCGGCCTTCGGCGTCGACCAGGAGGAGCAGCTGGAGAACCACCTGCACATCCTGCGACCCGGCGACCACCAGCTCCTGGAAGGCTTCCCCGGCCTCGATCCAGACGGCATGACGGTGTCGTTCAGCCGCAGCTATGCGCTGGCGCGCGAGGATGTGCACTTCCTGAGCTGGGAACACCCCATGGCGGCCGGCCTGCTCGATCTCTTCCTCACCCAGGAATTCGGCAACGCCAACGTCGCGCTGTTGCGCAACAAGGGCGTCAAGGCCGGTACCGTGCTGCTCGAGACCTTCTTCCGCGCCGAAGTCGTGGCACCGCCGGGCCTCAATGTCGAGGCGGCCCTGCCCTCCCTCGCACAGCGCGTGCTGCTCGACCAGAACGGTCGCGACCTCTCCGGCCAGGTCGCGCACGACGTTCTCGCGCGCCAGCTGCAGCCGCTGGAGAAAGCCGTGTGCCGCCAGATCGTGAAATCGCAGCAGGAAGCGCTGGAGGCGCTGCTGGCCCTGGCCGAGCGCAGTGCCACGGCGCAGCTGCCGGCGCTGCGCGAGGCGGCGCTGGAGACCTGGCGTGCGCGCAACGGTGCCGAGATCGAGCGCCTGCGCGCGCTGGCGGCCGTGAACCCGGGCGTACGCCCCGAAGAAATCCGCGTGCTGGAAAGACGGCTGGCGGAGGGTGAGAAGGCGCTGGCCGGACTGCGCCTCACGGCGCACGCCGTGCGTCTGATCGTCGCCGCCTAGGCGGAGTCGGTGCGCTGCCGGAGCTGCCCGGACAGACGGATGACATGGGCCAGCTTGTCCAGGCTGATGGGCTTGCTGATGTAGTCGTCCATGCCGGCGGCCAGGCAACGGTCGCGGTCGTTCACCGAGGCGTTGGCGGTCATGGCGACGATGCGGGGCTGGCGGTCGCCGGGCAGCTGGGCGCGGATGCGGCGCGTCGCCTCCAGCCCGTCCATCTCCGGCATGAGCATATCCATCAGGACCACGTCATAGTTGCCGGCGCTGACGGCCGTCAGCGCCTCGCGCCCGTTGTTCACCACATCCACCTGCTGCCCCAGCTTCCTCAGCATGAGCTGGGCGACGCGCTGGTTCACGAGATTGTCCTCGACCAGCAATATCCGCAGCGCGGCGGCCGGGCCGGGATCCTGTGTCCTGACTTTCTGGCTGCGTCGCGCCGGCGCGACCGATGCATCCGGCAACATCGCCAGTCCCAGGTCGTAGAGCGTGGACTGGCGTATGGGCTTGGTGAAGACCCCGTGGAAGATGCCGCTGTCGCGCAGTTGCGACTCCATGGCACCAGGAGCGGTCAGGGCATAGATCCGGAGCTGGCCCGCATCACGCTGCCGGCGCAGCGCCTGCGCCAGCACGAGGGCATCAACCTGCGCCGGCAGGTGGTCGATGACGGCCACGTCGAAGCGGGCGCCATCCTGCAGCCGGGCCAGTGCCTCGTGCGCCGTGGCCACCCCCGTCACGCCCATGCCGCAGACCTCGCCATGATGCTGCAGCACGCGGCGGTTGGCGGCGGTGGCACTCACGACCAGCGCGTCAAGGCCCTGCAGCTCAGGCCGGAACGGCGGCCGCTGCTCCGGCACCGCCGCTGTCCCGGCGGTGAAATTAAAGTGGAAAGTGGAGCCGTCACCCTCGTGGCTGTCGACACCGATGCTCCCGCCCATGGCCTCCACGATGCGCTTGCAGATGGCGAGGCCGAGGCCGGTGCCACCGTACTCGCGCGTGGTCGACGCATCCACCTGGCTGAAGGCCTGGAAGAGGCGATGCTGCTTGTCGGCCGCCACGCCGATGCCGGTGTCGCGCACCGCGACGCGGAAATCGCAGGCATTGCCGCGCACCTTGCCCGTCACCGTCACCACGACCTCGCCATGCGCCGTGAACTTGACGGCGTTGGTGAGCAGGTTGACCAGCACCTGGCGCATGCGGCCGGCATCGCCCAGGATGTGGACGGGCAGCGCCGGATCGTAGTCGCAGGCCAGCTCCAGATTCTTGGCATAGGCGCGGGTTGCCACCAGCGACAGCGACTCCTCCACGCACACCAGCAGGTTGAAGGGCTGCTGTTCCAGCTCCAGCCGGCCGGCGTCGGCCCGGGAAAAATCCAGCACGTCGTTGATCAGCCCGAGCAGGTGCTCGCTGCTGGTGCGGGCAATCTCGACGTACTCGTGCTGCTGCTCCTCGAGCGGCGTCGCCGCGAGCAGCTCCACCATGCCGAGGATGGCATTGAGCGGCGTGCGGATCTCGTGGCTCATGGTGGCCAGGAACACCGCCTTGACGCGAGCGCCTTCCTCCGCGGCGAGCCGGGCCGCCTCCAGCTCCACAGCCTGGTCGTTGAGTCCCCGGTTGGCCGCCTCCAGCTCCACGGCGTGCTGCTGCAGGCGCTGCTGCAGCTCGACGTTCTCGATGCGCAGCCGGCGCATCGTCAGCGCCCGCTCCAGCACCGGCAGGATGGCGCGGAGCCGGAAGGGCTTCAGGATGTAGTCGAAGGCGCCTGCCTTCATCGCCTCGACGGCGCTCGCGATCGAACCTTCGCCGGTCATGATGATGCCCACCAGGTCGGGATCCCTGTCGCGAGCGGCCCGCAGCAGGCTGATGCCGTCCGTGTCGGGCATGGAGAGATCGGTGAGGAGGATTTCGAAGCGGCCGTCCTGCAGTGCAGCCAGCGCGGCGCCGGCATCGGTGAAGCCCGTCGCTGCGAAGCCCTGGTCCTGCAACGTATCGCACAGCGCGTGCATCTGCGCCGCTTCGTCGTCGACGACGAGGATGCGGACCGGAAGCGCCGGGTTGCTCTGTTCCATGCCTACTCCACTGCTGTCATGTCTCGCGCACGACCTCGCGCAATGCCTTGCGCAGATCGCCCAGCCTGGGCGGCTTGCTCAGGACGCGGTCGACCTCCGGCGGCACCTCGTTGTCGCTGACCAGGCGCTGCCCCCATCCCGTGAGCATGATGACGGGCGTGTCCGGCGCCACCGCCTTGACCGCCTCCGCCACCTTGCGTCCGTCGACGTAGGGCATGCCGAGGTCCGTTATCACCACCGAGAACGGCTCGCCGTGCTCCCGGGCGGTGAGGAAGGCATCTATGCCCTTCTGCCCCCCTTCCGCCGTGATGACGGCATGACCGTCGTCGCGCAACGTGTCGTGCAGCGAATTGATCACCAGCGGATCGTCGTCGATGACGAGGATGCGCAGGAGTTGCCGGGGCCCGGAACCGGTGCCCGGCTCCGACGCACCGACCACGGCGTTGCCGACCCGGAAGCCGAGGCGGATGCGGGTGCCCCGGCCGGGCGCGCTGTCGATGCTGATTTCAGCGCTGTGCCGCTTCACCATGCCGTAGACCATGGCCAGGCCCAGCCCGGTGCCGCGCTCGCCCTTGGTCGTGAAGAAGGGTTCCAGGCATTTGCGCCGGGTTTCCTCGTCCATGCCGACACCGGTGTCGCCGACCTCGACGTAGACGCACTCCGCCTCGCCGCGCTCGATTCCGGTGGCGATCGTCACCGTGCCGTTGCCGGGGATCGCGTCGACCGCATTGAATATGAGGTTGGTCAGCGCCTCGCGGATTTCCCCCTCGACGCCCATGAAGACCGGCAGGTCCGGCGCCAGCCGGGTCTGCACGTCGATGAACACGCCGCGCTGCTGCGGCATGTCGCTCCAGCGCGCCTGCGTGAGGTCCAGCACCTGCTGCACGAGGCCGTTGAGTCGCACCGGTGCCAGCGAGAGCTCGCTGTGGCGCGGCCGGTAGAACTCGCGCATGCGCGCGACGGTCTGTGCCACGTCGTCGATGGCGCGCTGGATGGTCTCCAGGTAGCGGCGGGCGTTGGCGCTCAGGTTGGGCTCGCGTTCGAGCAGCGCCTCGGTGTAGAGCGCCATCGGCGAGATCGCGTTGTTGATGTCGTGCGCTATGCCGCTGGCCATCTGCCCGAGCGCGCGCAGACGCTCCTGCTGCAGGATGGCCTGCTGGGTCTGGCGCAGGTCCTCGTAGGCTTGCCGCAGCGCATCGTAGAGCTGCACCTGGTGCAGCGCGAGTCCGGCATGCTCGCTGAGCTGGCGCAGGAATTCGCAATCCGTGCTGCTGAAGCCATCTGCCGTCTCGCGCGCCGCCACCAGCACGCCGAACACCCGGCTCTCCACCAGCAGTGGCGAAATCACCAGCGACCGCAGGCCGACCGCCGCCAGGCGTTGCGGGAACGGGAAGTGCACGCCGGCGATGTCGGGCTCGTAGACCAGCTGGCCCTGTACACAGCGCGACAGGCCGTTCTGGTCGATCGGCACCTGCGTCGCGTCGCCCATTTCCAGCCTCGCGGCAAGATCGCCATGCCGGCCGCCCACGCCGCTGACCGTGAGCAGCTGGGCCTCGGCGTCGTAAAGGAAGACACAGCCGAAATCGACGAGCAGGTTTTCCTCCAGGCAGCGGACCAGGACCTGGAAAATGCTGTCCAGGTCCTGGCGCTCACCGATGGCACGGGTGATGCGGTGCAGCAGGTTGAGGCGGCTCAGCTGCGCCTGCACGCGCGCCTCCGCCTGCCGGCGCTCGGTGATGTCGGTGATGAAGCCGCAGAACGAAACCCGGTCGCCATTGCGGAGCAGGCTGATGCGGAATTCCACCGGAAATTCCTCGCCGTTGCGGCGCAGCGCATGCATTTCCAGCAGCCGGTCCAGTACCGGCGCGGCGCCGGATTCGCGGAAGCGCCGCAGGCCGCTGCGGTGAGCCTCGCGATGGCGGGGCGGAATGATGAGTTCCGCCAGATCGCGGCCCTGCGCTTCGGTGCGGCTCCAGCCGAACATGGACTCCGCACAGGCATTCCAGTCGACGATGTGCCCGCCGGCATCGATCACGATGACGCTGCTGAGGGCGGAGTCCATGACGGCGCGCAGGCGCGTCGCGCTTTCCTTCAGTGCCGAGCTCTGCTCCTCGATGCGCGTCAGCATGCGGTTGAAGGCCGCGGTGAGCTGGCCGGGCTCGTCCTGGCCCAGCTGTACGGCGCGGATCGAATAATCGCCCCGCTCGGAAACCGTCCGCGCCACATCCGCCAGGGCTGTGATGGGACGCAGGATCTGTCCCTGCAGGAGGCGCGAGAGCAGGTAGGCGATGGCGATCGCGAGCAGCAGCACGACGGCCGAGACTTCCGCGTAGGCCAGCATCTGGCGGCGGAAGACGCCGAGGTCCGACGCCAGGTACAACGTGCCCAGGCGCGGCCCGTCGCCCTGCTGTACCACCAGTGTTCCGGTCAGGTACTGCTCGCCGAAGTGGAAGCCGTCCCGGCCTGGCCGCGCCGGCAGCGCTGTCGCGGAAAGGTCGGCCGGATAGGTGGCGAACAGGCGGCCGGCATTGTCGTAGAGTCCGGCGAAGACGATGTGCGGATCCGCACGCAGCGCCGCCAGCACGTCGCGGGCATCGCCGGCGTTGTCGAAGGCCAGCGCGGCGGTACTGTTGGTCGCAACGACGCGGCCCAGCGTGCCGAGGTCGTCCACCATGCCCTGGCGGAAGGTGCGCGACTCATAGGCGACGAAGCCGATGCAGGCCAGCAGCAGCACCACACCGCTGGTCACCAGGATGGCGAGCGTGAGCTTGCGTCCGATGGGCAAGTCGCGGAAGGACATTGCGCTATCCCCCCGGCGTGGCGAGTTCGGATGCCCGCAACAGCTTGGAGCTGATCCTCAGCCCTGCCGACCGGGCCGCCTCCGGATTGATCCACAGGCGGATGCGCCGGTCCTCCAGCATGAAGCCGATGATGCCACCACCGCGCACGAAGCTGTCGCCGTTGCTGACGGTGAGGATGTTCCTGCCGTGGAGCGATTCCAGGATTCCCTTCAGGTTCGCCTGTTCCGAGTCGCTGACGAACAGGATGTGACAGGCACCGACTTCGTCGACGTGCCGGTAGCGCTGAACCTGCAGCGGGTGCCCTTTCACCACCTCGCCCTGCACCGTCTCGTCAAGGTAGTCGCCGAACGGATCGTCGCCCAGCACGCAGACGGACAGCGGGGCCTGTGCCGACGCGAAGGCCTGCTGCGGCCACTCCACGAACTGGCTGAAACGATAAAGGAAGACCGCCTTGAGCTGATACTCCAGGGACGGCTTTGCCGTCGCCTGTCCTCCCGCCAGCAACGCCAGCACGGCGATCCCTGCCCTGCAGGCTGTGGCGATCCGGCGTCCGCGGCATGCGCCGCATGAAAGGAGGTTCAGTAGCGCCATGTCAGCTTCCCGAAAACGCTGCGCTGGATGTCGTGCGGCGGGGTGGGTGGCGCCGTGCCGAATTCGACATGCCGGGAATGCAGAAGATTGCGCCCGAGCAGCGAGAATTCCAGGGCAGGCAGCCGCGCGGGATGCCAGCCCAGCCGCACGTCCAGCTCGGTATAGGCGGGGACGTTCCGGTTCCGGATGGCGCTGACGTAACGCAGCATGCCGTCGACTTCCCAGCGCTCGCGCAGGGTCAGCTCGGAGCGAAGCGAGAGCTGGTGATGCGGATCATGCGCTTCGCTGGCGCCGTAGCTGGAGTCCGTGCTGCCGGCCTGCGGACCGATGTCCATGCGCAGCTCGGTCAGGCCGGCATGCAGCCACCAGTCATCGGTCACGTGATAGTCCGCACGCAGCTCCACGCCGTAGGACTCGGCATTCTGGCCGTTGCCGATCACCACCGGCAGCGGTGCCGGCGGAGCCACCTGCTCCAGGCTGCGCACGTCGGCATAGTCGTTGTAGAAGGTCGACACGGCGAGGTTCAGGCGCGGCCCCAGCCGGCCGCGATAGCCGAGCTCCCAGGCCACCAGCTCTTCGGGTTCGAAACCGGGGCCGCCGGCGAGCAGGTGCGGCGGCGCCGCGGGCACGAAGAAGTCACGGTCGATGCGCGACGGCAGCCTTTCGGCGCGGGACACGGCGGCCCACCACAGTTGTTCGCGACGCGCATGCCAGGCGATGCGCGCGCTTGGCTCGACGGCATGGTGGCCGTAGGCACCGCGCTCGAGCTTGCTGCCCAGCGTCAGGTAGAGCCTGTCGGGCAGCAACGCGATCTCGTCCTGGAAGAAGCCGCTTATCCATTCCTGCTCGAGCTGCGGCGGCATGAAGGCGAGCTGGGCCGAGTTCGCGACGTCGTCGCGCGACTGGCGGTAGTTCAGTCCCCAGACGATGTCGTGGCGTTCGCCGGCGCGTACGTGGTGCTGGAAATCCGCGGCCCAGGTCTCGAGATCCTCGCCGAAGACGCCGGGAATGTTGCGATGGGTCCGGTCGAAGTAGACCTGCACCTGCAGGTCCGAGTGCGCCGAGAGCCGGCGTGTCCAGCGGCTGGAGACATTGCCGCCCTCGATGTCGATGTCGCTGCCCAGCGGCTGCTCACTGCTGCCGTCGTAGATGTCGCCCTGCACCATGACGAGGTCGACCGCAGTCGGTTCCCAGCCCACACGGAAACCTCCCTGCCCCATCCTCCAGGCGTCGCTGCCATCCTGGCCACCCAGTTCCGTGGCATCACGCCCGGTCAATTTCCCGTAGACGCGATAATGCAGTCCGGGGCGGATCCGGTCGGCCCAGCGCAGGGCGAGGCTGTCGCGCAGCTCCGTGCCCGCGCCGGCGGCCAGTACGACGCCATCCGTCGACTTCGCAGTCCTCGTGATGATGTTGATGACACCGTTGACGGCATTGGTGCCCCACAGGGTGGTGCCGGGGCCACTGATGACCTCGATGCGGTCGATGTCCTCGAGCAGGGTGTCCTGCGCGTCCCAGAACACGCCGGCATACAACGGCGTGTAGACGATGCGTCCGTCGATCTGCACCAGCAGCTTGTTGGCGGTCGAGTTGTTGAAGCCGCGCGCGGTGATGGCCCACTGCCGCGCATCGATCTGCGCCACCTGCAGGTTGGTTGCCAGACGCAGTGCTTCGGGCAGGCTGGTGGCCCCGGAACGGCGGATATCCTCCTGCGTGATCACCTGGATGGAGGAAGGCGCAGCGGAAATCTTTTCCGGCCGCCTGAACACGGATGTCACGTTGATGTTCAGCAGCTCGTCCATGCTGAGCTGCTTCAGGTCGCTGGCCGGCGACGGGTCGTCGGTGCGCGCCGAGCGTGCCGGCATGGCAACCAGCGCCATGGCCAGAAAGGTGATCAGCAGCCCCCACTTGCGACGGAAGCAGAAACTGCGCCCTGACGTAATGCAGAAAACGGTGCACGGCTCCATTGGCACTCCCGCTCGAAGGTCGTGCCGGGCCCGAAAGAAAAGATGCAGGTCCGGACGCCCTCGGTTTTTTTAGTCTTCCATGAATCTAGATGCGGAAGGAACCATTTGCCTAACCGGAACCAGGGTGTCGCAACCCGTGCAAGGCAGGCCCATTCGGCCTTGTTGATGAATTCGTACTGCGCTGGCGGATTTGTGCGCAATCAAAGCGTCATAATCACAAGTGCCGGAAATTTATTATCTTTTCTTCGGAAAAAATGACAGTCGAAGCGAGCTTTACGGCTTCTTTACGCAGGCTCCGTACTAAGTTCATGAGTCGAAATACATACCGGCACCCGGCTTCATGAGCGTGCTCGCGAGTTAAAAATTTTTGAGAAACGTGACGAGGTTCTCGCTGCACCGGATGCTGCAGCCGCCTGATCTCAGTGCTGTGTCGAACTCTGCAGCAAGCGGCTCTGTGACTGCCAGAACCGGTCGAGGTGCTCCAGGGCATTGAAGCCGGCCTGGAAGAAGACCTCCTGGTCCAGCGCGTCGTGCACGCTGGCGGCCTCCACCAGGTAGAGCACATGACGGGCCTGCAGCCGCGCATGCGTCTCCGCCACCGGGAAGAAGCCGGCATCCGGGAATTTCACGCCGAGCACTTCGCAGCAGCCCCGCAGGCCACGCCCGAGGCGCTGCCAGAAATCGGTGCTGATACCGTTTTCCAGCGCGAGCATGGTGCCCAGCGCAAGGCCGGGATCGGCGGCGTTGTAGCCGCCCGTCACCAGCCGGCAGAGCTGGTCGGTGGCCGGCTGTGCCTGCTGCAGGTCGGCCTCCTGCATCGACTCGGGCAGGTTGTGCCGCCAGGCGGTCCACCAGGACTGCAGCCGTTCGCTCATCACATAGGGATCGCCCATGCCCAGGCCGGGCAGCGGCGGACACCAGGGGACGCCTTCTTCGTCGAAGCAGATCACCACGGCAGTGCCGTATTCGCTGTCGGCCCGGCGCTTGTCCTGGCTGAGGCTGCGTGCGTGCTGTTCGCGCGCCAGGGCGAGCTGGCGCAGGAACATGACGAGCTGGGCCAGCGAGTCCAACAGCGCCTCCAGCGGGGGAGCGGCGCTGTCCTGCTCGAGCTGGTCCAGCCAGGCATTGTGGGTCAGTGCCTGGTGGCGGCCCAGCTCGTTGTTGCAACGCCGCTGCAGCTCCAGGAAATCGGCCCGGTGACGGGAATCGATGTGGGCCGGCGGGGCCACATGCCATTCCACGGCATGGGCGCGCATACGGCTACGCATTACGGCCATGTAATGTCCTCGGCACGGTTCGCCAAGCTCAGCCTAGAACAGACGACTTAGCCTGCCAGGGTCTTTTACAAATTCATCTAAGACCCTGCGGCTTAAGAGCCTGCCGCCAGGCGCGGGAGTCTTGGGTCCGGCCAGCCATGGCCCGGACCCGGGTGGGTGCATGATGATTGCCAGCGGACCGCTGCGGCCGGCTGCATCCGTCTACAGGTAGCCGATGACGTAGCGCTGGCCGGCACTGCTCACGGCCAGGGCGGGACGCCCGTCCATCTCCGTCTCCTCGCCCCAGTCCACCAGCTGGTAGTAGACGTTGCGCGAGATCAGGGCATCGAGGCGGTCGCGCACGTGCACGTAGGGGCTGGGCTCGAGGTCGTCCCGGAAGCTGACGCGGATGGGGTGGTCCGGCCCGGCCACGACCACGTCGCCGGTCTGCGTCGTGAACTTCAGGTACTGCAGGCCGCCTTCCTCGTGGCGCTCGACCTGCACCGCCAGGAACGGTGCGTCCTCGACGCGGATACGGACCTTCTCGACCGGTGTCACCAGGTAGTAATAGCCGTCGTCGTCGTGGCGCAGCACGGTGCTGAAGAGCCTGACCAGGGCCGGCCGGCCGATGGGCGTCCCCATGTAGAACCACTGGCCGTTGCGGCGGATCTCCATGTTGAGCTCGCCGCAGTACGGGGGGTCCCATTTGTGTACGGGCGGCAGGCCCTTCGGGTCGTTGCCCTCGGCATCCTTGAGCAGGCGCGCGATGGCCATGGGGTCGGCGCGCAACTGCGAGCTGCGGGGGGTGGCGGGCGTGGAGGTGCTGTCGCTCATGACGGAATCCGGTCGGTCACGGGCCAATGTTGTGGTCGGCGAAAACATGCGACTCTGCATTGGCCTTTCATAGTGAGGCTTTTATACTACGCGCCGCTCGAAATTCGAGCCCCCATGCGTACTTAGCGTGTTGCCAATGCAGCGCACGCGTAATCCCGCCCGTTGAAGCCAGTTTGTCGAGGAGGCTGTCGTGGAAAGAGAAGCAATGGAGTTTGACGTCGTCATCGTTGGCGGCGGTCCGGCCGGCCTGTCCGCGGCCATCCGTCTGCGGCAGCTGAGCAAGGAAACCGGCCACGACATCTCTGTCTGCGTCGTTGAAAAAGGCTCCGAATTCGGTGCCCACATCCTCTCCGGCGCCTGTTTCGAGCCGCGCGCCCTGAACGAGCTCCTCCCGAACTGGAAGGAAGAAGGCGCCCCGCTCAACACGCCCGTCATCGGCGACGAGGTCTACTTCCTCCTCGGCGAGCAGAAGTCCGTGAAGATGCCGCACTGGGCCGTGCCCAAGCCCATGCACAACGACGGCAACTACATCATCAGCCTCGGCAACCTGGTGCGCTGGCTGGCCACCAAGGCCGAAGAACTGGAAGTGAACCTCTTCCCGGGCTTCGCGGCCGCCGAGATCCTCTACCACGAGGACGGCTCCGTGAAGGGCGTCGCCACCGGCGACATGGGCATCGACCGCCACGGCAACAAGAAGCCCTCGTTCACCCCGGGCTATGAACTGCACGCCAAGTACACGATTTTCTCCGAAGGCTGCCGCGGCCACCTCGGCAAGATCCTGATCCGCCAGTTCGACCTGGACCGCGACAAGGACCCGCAGCACTACGGCCTCGGCATCAAGGAGCTGTGGGACATCAAGCCCGAGCTGCACAAGCCGGGCCTCGTCATGCACGGTGCCGGCTGGCCCCTGGCCGAGAACGGTGCCACCGGCGGCTGGTGGCTCTACCACCACGAGAACAACCAGATCTCCGTCGGCCTCATCACCGACCTGAGCTACCACAATCCGTACCTGTCGCCCTTCGACGAGATGCAGCGCCTCAAGCACCACCCCGTCATCAGGAAGTATCTCGAAGGCGGCAAGCGCGTGTCCTACGGCGCGCGTGCCGTGGTCAAGGGCGGCATCAACTCGCTGCCGAAGACCACCTTCCCGGGCGGCATCATCATCGGCGACGACGCCGGCTACCTGAACTTCTCCAAGATCAAGGGCAGCCACACCGCCATGAAGTCCGGCATGCTGGCCGCAGAGGCGATTGCCGAAGCCCTTAAGGCCGGCGCCGAAGGCCGCACCGAACTCACTGCCTTCACCGAGAAGTTCAAGGCGTCCTGGCTGTACGACGAGCTCTACAACTCGCGCAACTTCGGCCCGGCCCTGCACCGCATGGGCACCTTCATGGGCGG
>JAJNDL010000131.1 GCA_021156385.1 Moraxellaceae bacterium
GCCCGCGATCACGCAGGCGCAGCAGCGCATCGATCTGCACAACGGCCTCGTGCTGATCGATTCGCCGGGCATCCTCTGGCCCAAGATCCACAACGCCGCCAGCGGCTACCGCCTCGCGCTCACCGGCGCCATCAAGGACACCGCCATCGACCACGACGACATCGTGTTCTTCGGCGTCGCCTATTTCCTCGCCCACTATCCTGCGCTGATGCAGCAGCGCTACAAGTTCGACACGCTGCCGGCGACCGAGCTGGAGTTCCTCGAGAGCGTCGGCCGCCAGCGCGGCTGCCTCACCAGTGGCGGACGCGTCGACCTGCACAAGATCGCCAGCATCGTGCTCAACGAATTCCGCAGCGGCCAGCTCGGCGCGATCTCGCTGGAGACGCCGGCCATGGCCGGCGCGCGAGGCGGAGGGCAAGAAGCAGCGCAAGGCAGCCTTTCAGGCGCGGAACAAACCGACGCGCTAGCCACTGCCCGGTACGCCGCCGGGCGAAGCGCTGCCGCCTCTGCTTTACTGTCAGTACACCGGGCCCTCGCCGGCAGGCAGGAAGCGGCAATGCGCGCGTGGCAAACCTGGCTCTTCATTCTCTGCAGCGGGCTGCTCTGCCTGCTGCAGCCGGCGCGTGCCGCGTCGACCGCGGTGCGGATCGACATCGACGGCGCCATCGGCCCGGCCACCAGCCTCTATTTCGACTACGCGACCCGCGCGGCCGAAACGCGCGGCGCCCACCTCATCCTCCTGCGCCTCGATACGCCGGGCGGGCTCGACGAGCCCATGCGCGAGATCATCAAGCGCATCCTTGCCTCCAGGATTCCCGTCGTGACCTATGTGGCGCCGTCCGGCGCACGCGCCGCGAGCGCCGGCACCTATCTGCTCTACGCCAGCCACGTCGCCGCCATGGCCCCGGCCACCAACCTCGGCGCGGCCACGCCGGTCCCGGTGATGGGCGGCGAGCCGCAGGCGCCGCCCGACACGGGCCGCGACCAAGGCAACGACAGGGACGCTGCGCGCGCCCCGGAGAAAGATCCGGGCCGGGCCGGGCCGGGAGCAGCCGAAAAGCCGCCCGCGCCCGGCAGCGCCGCTTCACGCAAGGCGGTGAACGACGCCACGGCCTACCTGCGCAGCCTCGCGGAAAAGCGCGGCCGCAATGCCGACTGGGCCGAGCAGGCGGTGCGCGAGGGCGCCAGCCTGAGCGCGGACGCCGCACTGAAGCTGAAGGTCATCGACCTCGTCGCGACCGACCAGCAGCACCTGCTCGCGCAGCTCGACGGCCGCCGCGTCGCGCTCGACAACGGCCGCACGCTCACGCTCGCGACGAAAGGCCTGGCAGTGGAGGTGATCCCGCCCACCTGGCGCCAGAGCGTGCTGGCCGTGCTCACCAACCCCACCGTGGCCTACCTGCTCATGCTGATCGGCATCTACGGCCTGCTGCTGGAAGGCTACAGCCCCGGCGCCATCCTGCCCGGCGTGGTGGGCGGCATCTGCCTGCTGCTCGCGCTCTACGCCTTCCAGATCCTGCCCATCAATTACGCGGGGCTGGCGCTGCTCCTGCTCGGCATCGCGCTCATCGTCGCCGAGACCGTGGTGCCGAGCGTGGGCGTGCTGGGCGGTGGCGGCGTGATCGCCTTCGTCGCCGGCTCGCTCCTGCTGCTCGACAGCGACGTGCCCGGCTTCGAGATTCCGCTCGGCCTCATCGCGGGCATCGCGACGCTGGCCGCGCTGCTCGTGCTGCTCAGCCTCACGCTGATGATGCGGGCGCGGCGCCGGCCGGCCGTGCAGGCGCAGGCCGGCCTCGCCGGCGCGGCCGCGCTGGCGCTCGAGGATTTCGCCACGCACGGCTGGATCGAGGTGCAGGGCGAGCGCTGGCGGGCGTGCAGCACGACCCCGGTGCGGCGCGGCCAGGCCCTGCGGGTCACGGGCGTGCAGGGCCTCGAGCTGATCGTCGAGTCCCGCGCCGGGGAACCGCAGTAGCGGCACCCGCCGCCTGCGCAACGCCAACCTGTCCCGGAGGACATCATGTGGACGACCGTCAGCCTGACCGCCGTGGTGCTGATCGCGGCCCTCGTCTTTGCCTGCATCAAGATCGTGCCGGAATACGTGCGCGGCGTGGTCTTCACCTTCGGCCGCTACACCGGCATCAAGGGGCCGGGCCTCGTGCTGCTGGTGCCCTTCATCCAGCGCATGATCCGCGTCGACCTGCGCGTGGTGACCATGGACGTGCCGGCGCAGGACGTGATCTCGCGCGACAACGTCTCGGTGCGCGTCAACGCCATCGTCTTCTTCCGCGTGGTGGAGGCCGACAAGGCCATCATCAACGTCGAGCGCTATTACGAGGCCACCAGCCAGCTCGCGCAGACCACGCTGCGCTCGGTGCTGGGCCGGCACGAGCTCGACGAGATGCTGGCCGAGCGCGACCGGCTCAACCTCGATATCCAGGGCATCCTCGACAAGCAGACCGCCGGCTGGGGCATCAAGGTCACCAATGTCGAGATCAAGGCGGTGGACCTCAACGAGAACATGGTGCGCGCCATCGCCGCGCAGGCCGAGGCCGAGCGCAACCGCCGCTCCAAGATCATCAATGCCGAGGGCGAGGCGCAGGCCGCGACGCGCCTTGCGGAAGCCGCCGGCATCCTGGCCGGCGAGCCGGTGTCGGTGCAGCTGCGCTACCTGCAGACGCTGCTCGATGTCTCGAGCCGCAACAGCTCGACCATCGTGCTGCCGGTGCCGCTGGAGCTGCTGAAGGGCAACAGCCTCCGGAAGGAGTGAAACGCGGCGCGTGTCGCCGGCGGAAAAACGCCGGCGTGGGGCAGGGGAGCGCCGGGCCGTGGCTGACGGCCGCGCCGTGGCGTCGCGCCCGCGGTCGGCGGCCGCATGGGCGGCCTGCCCGCGGCACGGGCCGGCGGTGGCCCGGCCTGTCCGCACCCTGCCTGTCGTCGAAGCCAACGACCGCGCGTCGCCCGCCGGGCGGTACCGGAGTGGCCCTGCGGCGGCGCAAGGCGTATAGGTGGGAGGGGAGCCCCGCATACCCCTGAACAGCGGTATCGAACGGATCGCCAGGCGGTCGGGGCTGCCGGCACGGGAACCACTACAACAACACCCGCTCTCCGGAAAGGAGTCCGCCATGAATTTCGAGGCCATCCGCCACGCGCACATCCTGGTCGTCGACGACGAGGCCACCAACCTCATCCTGCTCGACAAGATGCTGCGCCACCAGGGCTACGACAACCTCACCCTGCTCAGCGACCCGCGCGAGGTGCTGGTCGCCTACGAGGCGCGGCGCCCGGCCCTCATCCTGCTCGACATCAACATGCCGCACCTGGACGGCTACCAGGTCATGGCGCAGCTGCACGCGCTCGGCGACCCGCTGCTGCCCCCCATCATCTGCCTCACCGCCCAGGACGGCCGCGACTTCCTGCTGCGCGCGCTCGATGCCGGCGCGCGCGACTTCGTGGCCAAGCCCTTCGATCGCCACGAGCTGATGATGCGCGTGCGCAACCTGCTCGACGCCCAGCTCGCGCACCGCCTGCTGCACGACCAGAAGGCCGTGCTCGAGGACCTGGTGCAGCAGCGCACCGAGCAGCTCCACCACACCCGCCTGCAGATCGTGCAGCGCCTCGGGCGCGCCGCCGAGTACCGCGACGAGGAAACCGGCAACCACATCCTGCGCATGAGCCACACCTGCGCGCTGCTGGCGCGCGCCGCCGGCTGCAGCGAGGCGCAGTGCGACCTCATCCTGCACGCGAGCCCCATGCACGACATCGGCAAGATCGGCATTCCCGACGCCATCCTGCTCAAGCCCGGCCGGTTCACGGCGCCGGAATGGGAAATCATGAAGACCCACGCGCTGATCGGCGCGCAGCTGCTCGAGGGCGACAACTCCGACCTCATGATGATGGCGCGCGACATCGCGCTCACGCACCACGAGAAATGGGACGGCAGCGGCTACCCGCACGGGCTTGCCGGCACCGCCATCCCGCTGGCAGGGCGCATCGCCGCGCTCGCCGACGTCTTCGACGCGCTGACCTCGGGGCGGCCCTACAAGCTGGCCTGGACGGTGGAGGCGGCGCTCGAGTACCTGCAGGCGCAGCGCGGCCAGCATTTCGATCCGGCGCTGGTCGATGCCTTCATGGACCTGCTGCCGCAGGTGCTGGAGGTGCGCCTGCGCTTTGCGGAGGCGCCGGTAGCGATGCAGCCGGCGTAACGCACCGGTCCTGTCCTGGACGCGTGGGGTTGCCATGCCGTTGCCGGGTCGGCAGTCCCGGCTAGTCGTCCGTCCGGTCGCCACGGCCGCTGAGGGCGCAGCAAATTCGCAAATTTGCCGTAAGCGTTCCGTAAAATACGACTTTGGTATGGTTGTCGCCGAGGGGATCGGCAGATAACCGTATGGCTTAACTTTTTTCGCCCGTTTGGGCATCGCTCAGGGGCTTTCCGGCACGGGATAACGGAAAGCCGGTGCTACTCCGGCCGCATCAGGCCGCGGCACTTCTAACAGTTTCTTCCGGGCAATGGCGCCCGGTATTTCCCACCGGCAGCGCTGCATGCGCGGCATGCCGGCATGCGTCACGGCAACAAGGCTCCATGGAGAAGGAGTCTGAAAAACGGCATCTCAAGGAGAGAAAACATGCCCAGCACCACCGCCACGTCCGAATCCCTCGATCTCAAGGCCCTGCTCGCCACGCTCACCGCCTACAAGAACGGCGACTTCTCCGTGCGCATGCCGGAGGACTGGACCGGCATGCCCGGCAAGATCGCCGACACGCTCAACGCCATCATCGATTCCTCGGCGCAGACCACCGCCGAGTTCGAGCGCGTCGCGCACATGGTCGGCAAGAAGGGCAAGGTCAACGAGCGCATCGTGCTGCCGGCCATGAAGGGCAGCTGGGCCAAGCTCGTCGACTCCAGCAACGCGCTGGCCAACGACCTCGTCAGCCCCATGAACGAGATGATCCGCATCGTGGGCGCGGTGGCCGAGGGCGATCTCTCGCAGACCGTGCCCATGGAGCTCGACGGCCTGAAGCTGCAGGGCCAGTTCCTGAAGTCCGCGGAAATCGTGAACACCATGGTGGCGCGCCTCGGCACCTTCTCCTCGGAAGTGACGCGCGTGGCCCGTGAAGTGGGTACGGACGGCAAGCTCGGCGGCCAAGCCGAAGTGGCCGGCGTGAGCGGCACCTGGAAGGACCTCACGGAATCCGTGAACGGCATGGCGGCCAACCTCACCACGCAGGTGCGCAACATCGCCGAA
>JAJNDL010000132.1 GCA_021156385.1 Moraxellaceae bacterium
CCGCCGTCGTCTGGACGGACCCGACGAGCATGTAGCTGGCATTGGTGCCTTTCCATTCGTTGTAGAGAACCTGGCCGGCCGAGGTCGGACGTACCGGCATCTTGTCGAGGGGGAGCGGCTTGAACTTGCCGCTGCGCTCGAGGTTGGCACGCACGATGTCGGCGGTGCCATCACTGCCGGCGGGCTGGGGGCCTCCGAAAGGAACGATGGCGATGGGGATCGCATCATCGGCCCCACGGGTGATTTCGATCACGAGTTCGGCTCTGGCGAGGCCGGTTACAGCAAAGAGTAAGCTGAAAAGTAAGGTGCGGAGCATCACAGGTCTTCCGGTCTGAATTTCAGGATGAAGTTGCGAAAACTCTGGTTGAAAACGGCAATGTCATTGGGAACCGGCAGCGGGCTCGAACGGCGCACGGCCTCCACGGCACTGGCGTCAAAAGCGGGATCTCCGCTGCTCTCTACCGGTACGACATTACCGACTTCCCCGCCCGGCAGGATGCTGATGCGCAGCGTGACAACCATGCCGGCGCGCGCCGAGAGCGGACGGTTCCATTTGGTTTCCACGCGCTGGGCGATCAGGCCGCGATACTGGTTGACGATGGCCATGTTGGCCGAGACCTTGGTGGCCATGGCCGTCTGCTGGACCTCGCGGCGTAGCCGCTCGATTTCCTCGGCCTGCTTGACCTCGCGTTCCTGGCTTCTTCTCGGGCGGCTTGGGCAGCGCGATCTTCGGCGGCTCGGTGACCGGTGCGGGCAGTTCCATTTCCTGCGGTGGTTCCGGCACCGGTTCCTCCACCGGGACCGGCTCGGGCTCGGGCATCTTGCGGGCGACCGGTTGCTCCACCAGGACGGCCTGCATGGCCAGGGGCTCCACGACTTCCGGCGGCTTGTGCAGGTAGGGCAGCCCGATGACGAGCCCCAGCACGACCGCATGCAGGAAGAGCGATTTCCAGATGGCCGTCTTGGCGGCACGCAGAGGCGCCGGCCGGGTGTCAGCGTGAGGCATCGCGAGCAGCATCCGATTCTGCCTGGGTGAGAAGGCCTACGTTCGGCACGCCGGCTTTCTGCAGGCTGGCCATCAGGGTAATGACAGTGCCGTAGTTCACGCGGCTGTCACCGTTTACCAGCACTGGCGCCTCCGGCGTTGCCAGCAGCGCCTCCTTCAAGCTGGCCTTCAGGTCCTCGCGGGAAACCTGGCGGTCGTCCCTGCTGCCCTGCTTGAGCCAGTAGGAACCGTCCTGCTTGATGGAAATGACAAGGGGCTCACGGTTCTTGAGGGTCAGGTTGTCGGTGACGGCCTTGGGCAGCTCCACCTTCACCCCCTGGGTCAGCATGGGTGCAGTGACCATGAAGATCACCAGCAGTACGAGCATGACGTCGATATAGGGCACGACGTTCATCTCGGACACAGGCTTCTTGCGCTCGCGACGGAACGTTTTTTCCATGATTCGGGCCTGCCTTACTGACGGGAGTGTGCTTCGCGGTGGAGGATGCTGGAGAACTCGTCGGCAAAGGTTTCGTAGCGGGTCAGCAACGCCTCGCTGGAGGAGGCGTAGCGGTTGTAGGCGAGCACCGCAGGAATGGCGGCGAACAGGCCCATGGCGGTGGCGATGAGGGCCTCGGCGATGCCGGGGGCAACCACGGCCAGGGTGGCCTGCTGCACCTTCGCCAGACCGATGAAGGAGGTCATGATGCCCCAGACCGTGCCGAAAAGACCGACGTAGGGGCTGGTCGAGCCCACGCTCGCGAGGAAGGACAGGCTATGTTCGAGCCGCATCTGCTCCTGGGTGAGGGCGATGCGCAGGGCGCGCGTGACGCCCTGCATGACGGCGTCGCCGTCGGCTCCCTTCTCACGCAGGCGCAGGAATTCCTTGAAGCCGGCGCGGAAGATGCTTTCCTGGCCCTGCAGGTTGGAATTGCGGCTGACATGGTCGTAGAGCGTGTTGAGGTCGCCCCCGGCCCAGAAGGCTTCGTCGAACTTGTCGGCACGGGTGCGTGCATTCGCGTAGAGGCTGCGGCGCTGGAAGATGATGGTCCAGGACCAGATCGAGGCGGTGACCAGCGCCAGCATGACCAGTTGCACGATCAGGCTGGCATTGCTGATGAGATGCCAGATCGACATGTCAGGAACAGTATTCATGGTGAGAGAGCCCTGTTTAACGTTGTATTGCCGTCACCAGCCGTGGCAGATCAGACTGCCCCGGCATGCCCGTAACGAAGCTTCAGAAGGACCTTGAGGCGTTCCGGCAATGCCCTGGGTTTCGTGTCGCTGCGCTTGACGCAGGCGACATCGATGGTCCCAGAAGCAAGAGTTGTGTCGGCTCGCCTCACCTCCTGTGTGAACACCAGCGATGCCCGTCCCAGGGATTGCACCTGGGCACTAACGGTAAGCGCGTCATCCATGCGCGCGGGTTGGAAATAACGGATTTCCGCCCCCCGTACGACAAACATGAAGTCCTCGTCCGAGTTAAGGTAGTGCTCGAAACCGAGGTGGCGCAGGAACTCCGTACGCGCCCGCTCCATGAATCTCAGGTAATTAACGTAATAAACGATGCCCCCAGCGTCAGTGTCTTCAATGTAAACGCGTATTGGAAATTGGAATTCAGGCAGCGGGAATTGCAGGCTCATGGTCATGGAAATAGGTCCGTCTGTTTTAGATGTTCATGAAGCCGCTCGGGCGTCGGCAGGCCGAAGTGCAGATAGGCATGCGGGGTGGCGACGCGGCCGCGGGCCGTACGCATCACGAAACCCTGCTGGATCAGGTAGGGCTCGATCACGTCCTCCAGGGTGCCGGCATCCTCGCTGAGGGCCGCCGCCAGGGATTCGATACCGGTGGGGCCGCCGCCGAACTTCTCCATCAGCGTCAGCAGGAAGCGCCGGTCCATGCCGTCGAAGCCGTGCTGGTCCACGTCCAGCATGTTCAGGGCGGCGCTTGCCACCTCGCCGTTCACGGCGCCATTGGCCTTCACTTCGGCATAGTCGCGCACGCGGCGCAGCAGGCGGTTGGCGATACGCGGCGTGCCGCGCGCACGCCGGGCGATTTCTTCCGAACCCTGCGGATCCATGGGCACGTTCAGCATCTGTGCCGAGCGCGTGACGATACGGGAGAGGTCGGCCACGGAGTAGAACTCCAGGCGTTGCACGATGCCGAAGCGGTCACGCAGAGGCGATGTCAGCAGGCCGGCACGGGTGGTGGCGCCGACCAGGGTGAAAGGCGGCAGATCGAGCTTGATGGAGCGCGCCGCCGGGCCTTCGCCGATGACGATGTCGAGCTGGTAGTCCTCCATCGCGGGGTAGAGGATTTCCTCGACCACCGGCGAAAGGCGGTGGATCTCGTCGATGAAGAGGACGTCGCCGGCCTCGAGGTTGGTGAGCAGCGCGGCGAGGTCGCCGGCCTTCTCCAGCACGGGGCCCGAGGTGGACTTCAGGTTGCCGCCCATCTCGCGGGCGATGATGTTGGCGAGCGTGGTCTTGCCGAGCCCGGGCGGGCCGAAGATGAGCGTGTGGTCGAGCGCCTCGCTGCGCGTGCGCGCGGCGTGGATGAAGATTTCCATCTGCGCGCGCACCTGCGGCTGGCCGATGTAGTCGTCCAGCTTCGTGGGACGGATGGCGCGGTCGATGGCCTCGTCGCGCTTCCCGGGCGCGGGTGCGGCGCCGACCAGGCGATCGTCGGTGTCCAGGAGGCTCATGCCTTTACCATTCCTTTCAGGGCCTGGCGGATCAGGTCTTCCGCGCTGGCATTGTCCTTGACGAGCTTGCCGACGGCGCGCTCGGCTTCGACAGCCTTGTAGCCGAGGGCGATGAGGGCGGTGACGGCGTCGCGCTCGGGCGAGGCGGGCAGGGTGATGCCGCCCGCACCGGGCAGCCCGGCAGGACCGTCGCCGACGCGGTCGCGCATCTCGATCACCAGGCGCTCGGCGGTTTTCTTGCCGACGCCGGGGATACGCGTCAGCGTGGCGATATCGCTCTGGCGCACGCAGGCAGCGAAGGCATCTGCCTCCATGCCTGAAAGGATGGCCAGCGCCAGTTTCGGGCCGATGCCGTTGACTTTGATCAGCGAGCGGAACATGTCGCGCTCCTCGCGCGAAGCGAAGCCGTAGAGCAGGTGCGCATCCTCGCGCACGACCTGGTGCACGAAGAGGGTGACGGGTGCCCCCAGCGTTACCTTGTAGAAGGTGCTCATGGGGGCTTCGAGTTCGTAGCCCACGCCATGGACCTCGACGACGAGAACCGGAGGCTGTTTTTCGATGAGTTGTCCCTGCAGACGGGCAATCAAGGCGGCTCTCTCAGGATAGGGTGGTTATGCGCGGAATTAGTACCACAGCAGCCTCTAACTGGCTACCTGTACAGTAGTGTGCGGGCCTAATCGCGGGCACGACCGCCACGCATGCGGTCGGCGGTGCCGATGCGGGCGAGGGTGCTTGA
The DNA here is from genome assembly GCA_021156385.1 of Moraxellaceae bacterium. GTDB lineage: Bacteria > Pseudomonadota > Gammaproteobacteria > Pseudomonadales > Moraxellaceae > UBA2031. The sequence goes on from JAJNDL010000132.1 coordinate 4,426, forward strand.
GGCTTGCGCATGACAGAGGGCGATGGCCAGGGCGTCGGCGGCATCGGCCGGCGGTGTCTTCTGCAGGGTGAGCAGACGCACCACCATGTGTTGCACCTGCTCCTTCAGGGCCGCCCCCTTGCCCACCACCGCCAGCTTCACCTGCCGCGCCGAATATTCGGCGACCGGCAGCGCGTGATTCATCAGCGCCACGATGGCAGCTCCGCGCGCCTGCCCCAGCTTGAGGGCGGAGTCCGCATTGTTGGAGAGGAAGACCTGTTCGATGGCGGATTGCTCGGGATGGTAGGTCGCGACGATCTCGGCGATGCCGGCGTAGATGCGGTGCAGGCGTTCGGGCAGCGGCAACTCCGCCATCCTGATGCAGCCGGAGGCGATGTAGCGGTGACGGTTGCCGTCGGATTCGATCACGCCGAAGCCGGTGGTGCGGGAGCCGGGGTCGATGCCGAGGATGATGGGCATGGAGTTTCCACTTCTCCTTACGGAAGAGGGCGGTGGCAGATGGATGAGTGGATGTTGCCAGATTCCCGGCACCCTGGCTCCGCGCGCGCCCCGGCCATATGCCGGCAGGCGAATGGCGCTGCGGGGAACGCAGCGGCGCTCTGGTTGTTTCCCCCTCGCTCCGGAGGCGAGGGAGTGGCGGATTACTTGCTGAGGGCGGCCATCACGTCCGCGGTGAAGTTGGCATTGGTGTAGACCTCCTGCACGTCGTCGAGGTCTTCCAGCATGTCGATCATCTTCATGATCTTCTCGGCCTGCTCGACGTCGGCGATGTCGGCCTGCGTCGTGGCGGACATGGTGACCTCGGCGCTTTCCGCCTTGAGGCCTGCCGCATTCAGCGCATCCAGCACGGCACCGAAGGTTTCCGGCGAGGTGATGACCGTGATGCCGTCCGCGTCGCTCTGCACGTCGTCCGCGCCGGCTTCGAGCGCGACCTCCATGACCTTGTCCTCGTCGGTGCCGGCAGCGTAGACGATCTCGCCGCGCTTGCTGAAGAGATAGGCCACCGAGCCGTTGGTGCCGAGGTTGCCGCCGTTCTTGGAGAAGGCGTGGCGCACTTCGCCC
>JAJNDL010000133.1 GCA_021156385.1 Moraxellaceae bacterium
GTGGCGGCGATGGCCTGCGGCAGTGCGGCGAGCAGCAGTGGCGCGGCGAGCAGGACGGGAATGCGGATCTGCATGGCCATGATCCTCAGAAGGCCCAGAGGAAGCGCGCACCGAAGACGGTGCCGTTGACCGGCGTGAGCGGATCGGGGAAGTCCGGCTCGAAGTGCGAGGCGTAGACCATGAACTGCTTGCCCTTGAAGCCGCCGACCGCGAGGCCGCGCCGCTGCTCCACGACCGGCAGGTAGAGGCCGTAGGCGACGTCGATCTCGATGCCGAGGTCGCTCGAGCCGTTGGGCGCGAGCACGGAATCCAGCAGCACCTCGTCGTCCTCCTCGGCACGCATGGCATAGCGCACGGCGACGAAGGCCTCGTGGCGGTCCTGGTGCGACACCGCGATGTGGCCGCCGGCCAGGATCACGTTGCTGAGCTCGAGGCGCAGCGCCTCGCCGGTGAGCGATCCCGCGAGGCTGGTGGTGTAGAGCGGATTGCGGTTGGTCTGCAGTCCGGTCTGGCGGAAGCCGCCTTCCGTGGCGTCGCCACCGCTGGCGTAGATGGCGTCGACGCCGACCACCCAGCGCTGGTCTTCCTGCCAGACGTACTCGAGGTTGATGCGGCCCATGACGCCCTGCAGGTCGGTTTCCTGGCGAGCCTTGATCTGGATGCTCTCGGGACCGAGCGTCGTGGTGCGGTAGACCACCTGCTCGCCCTGCATGGCGGCAGCCTCGATCTCGAAGCGCGGCCAGCGGTATTCATGCCGGTGGATTTCGCCCTGCAGCTCGATGCCGACCCAGTTGCCCTGGATGGGACGGCCCTCGAACTCCGCGGGCTCGTAGGTGTTGTTGATGACGTAGTTGTTGTCCTTGTCCTCGCGGTGCGCGGCGCGGAAGATCAGGAAGTGGTCGAGCTTCCACTGCCAGCTCAGCTGGCCGATGACGTAGAGCGCGCTGTTCGACGCCGGATCGTCGACGTCGTAGTCGGTGCGCAGGTAGCTGCTGCGGTCGCCGACGCCGATATACCCCTTCACCAGCGTGCTGTCGATGCGGTAGGAGAGCCCCGTCAGCGGCGCGTCCCACCACAGGCCGGTGCGGTCGTCGAAGCGCTGCACGCCGACGTAGAACATCTTGCGGTCGGTGTCGAAGCTGTGCCGCCACCACACCTCGGGAATCTCGGCGAAGTTGCGTGCCTCGCGACGCGTGGCGATGGAGGTTTCGTCGGCGCCCTGGCGGTTGCTCGAGTAGAGGTTGCCCTGGATGTAGAACATGTCGTTGGGGTCGGGCTGCCAGGCGTAGTAGGGCCTGATGTAGCCGACGAAGAACGTCTCGTCCCCCTGGTTGAAAGCATCCTGGATGTTCCAGCCCTTGAGCTGGAAGGAAATACCCCGGTCGGTCAGCGCAGGCTCTTCCGCCTGTGCCCCGGCCGCGGCCATGGCCATCACGGCCAGCAGCCAAGCCCTTTTCATTCATCGTGCTCCTTGCAGCTCCGGAATGGTTTCCAGGAGGTAGTCCACCTGCAGATAGCCGGCCTTCCTGGCCAGATCCGCGAATTGTTCGGCGCGCACCCGGTCGGGGATGAAGCCGGGGTTGCCGAGGTACAAACGGGTCAGCGAATACCAGGCGGTGCCCATGCCGCTCTGGCCCGCCAGCGTGTAGTAGCGCACCGCCTTGCCGTAGTCGGCCTCGTCGAGGTAACCGACGCGGTACATGTCGCCGAGCAGCAAGGCCGCCGCCGGCGCCTTCTCCGCCCAGGGCAGCAGCGCGGCCTCGGCCTTGTGCGGCTCGGCCGGCAGCAGCGTGCCGGCGATGTAGACCTCGGCCTCGATCAGTGCCGCCTCCAGCGGCCGCACCGAGCGCACGTAGGGGATCAGGCCGAGGAACTTGCGCTTGGCTTCCGGGCCCGTGTTCTTGGCATAGGCTGCGAGCAGCTCCACGGCGGCGTCGGTGGGGTCGTAGATCGACTTGTCGAACTCCATCTGGTTGCGGTCGACGAGCGCCATGGCCAGCGCCGGCGATTCGCGCACCGGCTTGGTGGTCTCGTCGAAGAGGTCGGCGAGCAGCACCTCGGCCACGCTCATCTGCGGCACGTTCGACGCTGCCTTCAGGTAGGTGCGGTAGATCTGGTAGCGCTCGGCGGGCAGGAAGGTGCCCTTCACTTCCGCCGCCACCTTGGACGACACGCCCAGCTCGGGATGGCGCTGCAGCACCGCGATCAGGCGGCCCGCGGCCTCCGTCGAGGATTTGGCGGCGGCGCGGTAGTGCTCCTGCGCGCACTTGGGATTCTCCGGACGCGCCAGCGGCACGTCGCAGAGCATGCCGAGCTGCAGGTCGCCGCGCACGTCGCCCCACTCCTTGGCACGCGTTGCCCACACCTTCACTTCCGGCAGGTTGTGGCCGGCGCCACGCGCCAGCAGCAAGCCGCCGATGTCGGCCGCCAGGGCGCGCTCGCCGCGGTCGTGGCGGCGCACCAGCTTGTCGATGATGACGTCGATGTCGGCCGGGTCCACCGTGAAGTCGGTGGCGTAGAGCTGGGCGATGCGCGAATAGCCCTTGCTGGTGCGGAAGCCGGCCTTGTAGTACCAGTCGATGGCTTCCTTGACGCGGCGCTGGTTGGTCGCGCCCGAGGACAGCAGGTCGCCGAGCGCGATCTGCGCCTCGGGCAACCCGAACTCGGCCAGCGCGCGGAACTCGCGCTCCGCGGTGACGCGGTCGCCGGCATCCAGCGCGGCCTGGCCGCGCTTGAGATCGGGCAGCTCGGCCAGCGCCAGCGGGCTCAGGCACAGCAGCAGGCCGGCCAGCACGGCGCGGCGTTTCGCTTTCCTCGCATCCATGTCGTCACATTCCCAGGCTCTGCATGCCCATGCCCACCGCGGAGGGATGCTTGATCACGTCGGCCGGCAGGCCCAGCGCCTCGACGGGAATGCCGTCGGGGATGGTCACCATGACGCGTACCACACTGTCGGCCACCGAGACGTTGTCGAGGCGGCTGCCCTCGACGCGGTCCACCGTGCCCCACTTGTGCAGGCCGAGCGCCTTCACCGACACGCGCACCTCGTCGCCGGGCGCGAGGTCGTGCGCCGCGGCCGGCTCCAGTGTCGCCGCCACCCAGCGCTTGGCGTTGTAGGGGCGCAGCTGGAACAGCGCGTCGCCTTTCTGCAGCACGCCGGCCTCGCCCATGGGCAGCGCCATCAGGTCGCAGTTGCAGGGGCTCATGATGGTGACCTGGCGCGGCTTGCGGATGGAGACGCCGGGCGGCGGCGGCGGCAGGATCTCGGTGAAGGTGCCGAGCGGCTGGCCCTTCTTCAGCTTGTGCTGGCTGGTGCGGATCAGGCTCTGGAAGATGCCGTCCTCCGGCATGCGCACCATGATGGTGTCGGAGGTCACCACCGCCGCCATGCTCTTGGTGACGAAGAGCAGCTGGTAAACCTGCGAGAACACGTAGGTGAAGGCGAACAGGCCGAGCAGCAGCACGACGATGGTGCCGAGCGCGGCGACGGCGCGCACGCCGGTGGTCAGCTCCACCGAGGACTGCTTGCGCGCGATCGAGGTGTTGTCGCGCTGCACGATGTGCAGGATCTCGTTCAGCGCCAGCACGTCGCCGGCGAGGAAGGAGCTGATGATGGCGCGCAGGGCGTCGGACTCGCGCGGACCGATGTCCTGGAAGACGCAGGCGGTGCGGCCGTTGCGCACGGCCAGGGGCTGGAAGCTGATGTTCACGGTGTAGGTGAAGGTGTCGTAGCGCAACACCAGCTCGGCACGGTGCGTCTTGCGCAGGTCCAGCGTGACACTGCCGGTATCCATGGCGAGGCCGCCGGCGGAGATGTCGATGAGGTCGAACTCCTGCACGCGCCCGTCCCGGTCTTTCACCTTTACACGGCCGGGCAGCTTGATGCGCACATGCTGCCGGTGCGCCTCGGCCTCGTGTACCACTCTTCCACTTGCAATCGTCGGATTGGGCATGATGTCTACTACTCTTTAGCTTTTGGCCAGAAGAAAACACAGCACGAAAAAGATGCTGAACGCCGAGAACGTCATCGTGTGGGCGCTCCAGCGGTTGAACACGTCGCGCAGCGACGACCCCTCCTCCAGCTTCGTCTTCTGTCGCGTCCAGGACTGGCGGTCGAGGCGGAAGCCGACCCAGGCCTTCACCAGCGAGCCGGCGAGCTGGTTGTAATAGAGCAGGAAGGGATAACTCGGCTTCACCGGATGCCCGCCTGCGGCGAGGCTGAGGCAGACCACGAAGCGCGTGATGCCGATCCACAGGATGTAGGCCACCATCATCACCGGTCCGTAGATCAGGCTCGCGATCAGCGCCGTGGAGATACCGATCAGGCCCGTCCACATCGCGAGGCGCTGGTCGAGGATCACGTACCAGGTGAAGAGCCCCAGCCGCTTCACGCCCAGCGAGGTCGCGCGCATGTTCTGGCGCATGGCATTGCCGTACCACCGGAACATCAGCTTGGCCGTGGCCAGGATGAAGTTCCTGTCGGGTGGATGCTCCATGGTGCAGATGCTGACGTCGGGCACGTAGAAGGTGTCGTAGCCATGGCGCATCACGCTGAACCAGCTCGACTTGTCGTCGCCGGTCAGGAAGCGGAAGCGGCCCAGGCGCCAGTGCTCCAGGTAATCGTTCTGCACGTCGTTGATGAACTCGGGATTGCCGACCACGCTGCCGCGGAAGATGGACATGCGTCCGGTCAGGGTCAGCACGCGATTCTGCAGCGCCATCGAGCACATGTTGAGGTGGCGCTGGGCGAAGCGTAGCTGGTGCCAGTCGCGCACCACGGCGTCACCCATGACTTCGCAGTGCTCGTTGGTGGTGAGCGCGCCCATCTGCGGCATCAGCGCGAAAAACGGCAGCGAGTGGCGCACGCAGCCCGGCGTCAGCACGGTGTCGCCGTCGACCACCACCACCACGGTCTCGTGGCAGCGGCGGTTGCGCGAGATGGCGCGGAAGCCGTGG